>NZ_JBHXFI010000003.1:52648-221678 GCF_042724075.1 Streptomyces sp. NPDC127097
CAACATCCCCCCCCCGCGGGAGTAAAAGTTGATGCGTTAGATCACCAGCCGGTAGTTGTTCTCTCTACACTAACTTGTGTGTTGTTGCGTGGTTGTGTGCCCCCCGGACTTGCCGGCGGTCCCCCACCCACGACTCAGGACACTAGGACGTGTCCGATGGGTCGCGTCGCTTCTTCCCCTACTCACACCGGTGTTAGCCGGTTGTTAGTGGAGCGGCAGCTTCTCGATAGTGGCCCGGACCAGAGTGGGTGACGTACCGAGGAGACAACTACGCCGACTGCCCCGGGGGCCTGCAATGATTTCCAGCACCACTGCCCGCACCGCCCGTCGCCGCACCCTGCGCATTGCCGCCGCGGCCCTGACCGCAGCCGCCGGCCTCACCCTGACCGCCTGCTCCGGCTCGGACGCCGCCGACACGAAGTCCGCCGGCCACCCGCGCACGAACTCTGCCGCCGCAGAGTCCACCGCCTCGGGCTGGTCCGGACTTCAGAGCTCTGATGGCAAGTCGAGCCCCGTTGCCAGCATCGGCACCAAGGCGGTCGCCGCGGGCAAGCAGTCGGGCGGCGCGCAGTCCGCCAGAGCCAAAACGGGATCCCCGGTCCGGACCACGACCCTGGCGGACGGCAGCACGGCCAAGATCTACGACCTCGGCTCCCAGCGCTACCGCGCCGAGATCGTCAGCGACGGTTCGGTCGTGGCCACGATGGAGACGATGGGGCAGGACGCCGCCGCCGGGCTCGATGCCAACGGCATGTACGTCGTGCTCACGATGGGCGGCGAGATCCACTCCTGGATGGGCGGCGAGCATCAGGGACCGGGCACTTTCAAGCTCGCCGGCGGCTGGACGGCCAAGGTCACGAAGGTCGGCGAGCTGCGGTACCGCGCGCAGATCAACGGCTTCGAGGGCGTGGCCGCCACGCTGGAGACGAAGGGGCACGACGTGGGGCTCGACGCCAACGGCGTGTACATCGTGCTGAGCGCCGGCGGTGTGATCAGCGCCCACGAGTAAAGATCCGCCCGGCTGCGGCGGTGCAGCCACCTCCGGCGGGGCAGCCCCACCGCCAGAGCGGCGGAAGCGGTCTGCGCACTCACTCGCGCGGCGTCCTGCCCTCCGTGACGCGGCCTCAAAGTAGTCCTGGGTGCTTGGGTCGAAACGCAGGCGGGTCTGCACGATCCGGTGCAGGGCGCACCCGCGCGGCGTTGGCGGATGCTCACCGCGCCCTGGTCCGGCTCGCCAACCTCAAGCGTGCCCGCCGGGAACTGCCGGCGCAGAGCGCCCTCCTCGGCTGCTCGGCGCAGCAGCAGCACGCGGCCACCCCGCATGCGTTGATGAAACGGCTCGCTCCTAAGCAACCGTGAGCACGATCTTGCCCTGGATGTGTCCTCGGGCGGCGCGTTCGTGCGCGGCTCGCGCATCCGCGAGCGCAAACGTGCTGTCGATCGCGACGCGGACCGTGCCCGCGTCGAGCAGGCATCCCAATTCGGCAAGCTGCGCGCCGTTCGAACGGACCTGGGTGCCCGTGACCGTGACGCCCAGCTTCACGGTCTCTTCTTCGTCGAATTCGCCGAAGAACACGGGGAACTGGGAGCCGCCACGCTTGAGCGTGCGCAGGAAGCGCTTGCTGTCGGGGCCACCGACGGTGTCGAGAACGAGGTCGACGTCATGCACGAGTTCCTCGGGACGAATCTTGGTGTAGTCGATGAACTGGTCGGCGCCGAGCTCGCGCAGGAACGATTCATGCGCGCCCGATGCCACCGCGATGACTCGTGCACCCTTCCATTTCGCCAGCTGTAGCCCGAAGTGCCCCACACCGCCCGCGGCGCCGTTGATGAGCACCGTCGTGTTGGCGTCGAGTGCCGTCGGGTGATGCTGCGCCGCTTGGAAGGGCGACGGGTGATCGTGTCCGAGCTCGATCAGGAACTGCCACGCGGTGAGCCCGGCCATGGGGGCCCCGGCGGCGTGCACGTGATCGATGCCGGCCGGCTTGAGTGCGAGGTCCGACGCAGGCGCGGCCACGTACTCGGCATATGTGCTGCCATCGAAGCTGGGGAAGCGAAGGAGACCGAAGACTTCGTCCCCGACGGAGAGGCCGTCCACATCCGCGGCGACGGCCTCGACGACGCCCGACAGGTCCGTCCCCGGAATCACGGGCAACTCGAACCTCGGCCTCGTCTCCGGAGGCAGGTTGGCCATCCCCTCGCGCAGATACCAGTCGGGGGGATTGACGCCGACCGCGTGCACGCGAACGAGCACCTCACCCGGCCCCGGCTCGGGAATCGGCACCTCGTCGTAACGCAGAACTTCAGGGCCGCCGTGCTCATGGAGCCGGACCGCCCTCATCGTGTGTGTCGACATCGTTTCCTCCTGCCCGCCCCTGCGGGATACACTTATCCGGATCGGCGATCCACATAAGTGGACCACTGATCCGAATATATGGACCACTGATCCGGATAGTCAAGAGGGACAGATGCGGGCCGACGCCAGGAAGAACCGCGACCACCTGCTCGCAGTAGCGGGCACCGCCATCACCGAGCAAGGCGTCGACGTGTCACTGCGCGACATCGCGCGCAGGGCCGATGTCGGACTCGCGACGCTGCTGCGTCACTTCCCGACCCGCGAGGCGCTGCTCGATGCCCTGCTCCGCACGAGCTTCGACGAGCTGGCCGCCAAGGCAGGCGCCCTCGAAACGTCCAGCTCGCCCGACGATGCGCTCATTTCGTGGCTACGCGACTGCGTCGCGTGGACAACCGAGTACCGGGGCGTGACCGTGCTGATGGCAGCCGCCATCGAGGACACCGAATCCGCACTCCACGCCTCGTGCGTCACCCTGCGCGCAGCCGGTACGCGGCTCCTCACCCGTGCCCAGGCCGCGGGCACGGCGCGAAGCGATATCGATGGCGCCGATTTGTTTGCGCTGGTAGCCATGCTCGCCTGGCTCGGCGATCAGCCCTCACTCGCGCCACGCGCCGACCGCCTCTTCGAGGTTGTCGCGAGCGCGATTCTCACAACCGCAGGAAGCCGGCCATGCCACGGGCGGACGCCGCCCTCAGATCCGTAGCTGACATGGCCACACGCTGTTCGGCGGCCTCGGCCGCGTGCTCGGCAGAGAGGTTCGACGCCGAGTTCGCCAAGCCGGCCGAAGCCCGCGGCAACGAGTCGCACGTTTCCCCGGGAACACCCGGCGACCGCCGCGAAGCGGCCGACGAAGACCGCGGGGCGCACGTCTCGGCGCGGGCCATTCTGCGCGGACTCGCGTGGCAACTGCCCGTCCTGAGAGACCGTTTGACGACAGGGCGTTCATCGGCTGCCAGTATCAAAGCTTCCCCAGTCGGGGGTGGGCGGCGGAGGTCGGCGTAGGCGCGGACGGTGACGCCGGCCTGGCCGGGGGTGTGCCTGCCAGGGGGCGGAGGGCCCGCTGGCACAGGAGCAACCTTGGGGTCCTGTTCGTCACCCGCTGTGCTCTGCTGTACCACCCTGCGGCTAATTTGTGTGCAGGACAGGTACGCACGCCCGTGGTGGCAGAGGTGCACGAGGGATGGGAGGTCGGGAAGGGTGTCGCTGCGCGCAGGTGATCCAGCCGAAATCGGCGGTTATCCGCTTGAGGCGCGACTCGGCTCGGGTGGCATGGGCACGGTCTTTCTGGCCCGTACGAGTTCGGGGCGTCGTGTCGCGATCAAACTGATCCACCCGCAGTTCGCGGCGGACGACGAGTTCCGCACCCGCTTTCGGCAGGAGGTGGTGGCGGCAAGGCGAGTGAGTGGCGCGTTCACCGCCGCCGTGGTCGACGCTGCCCCTGAGGCCGAGCAGCCGTGGATGGCGACGACCTATATCCAGGGGCACACGCTCGCCCGGCGCATCGGCACGAAGGGCCCGCTGAGCGGAGCGGAGCTGAGAAGGCTCGCCATCGGGCTGGCGGAGGCACTACGGGACATCCACCGGGCGGGGGTCGTCCACCGTGACCTGAAGCCCTCTAACGTCGTCCTCTCGTCCGAGGGCCCACGCGTCATCGACTTCGGTATTTCGCGCGCCGTGGACCAGCAGACGCTGACGGTTACAGGGCGGGTCATCGGTACGCCGCCCTTCATGTCGCCGGAGCAGTTGCAGGCGCCGCGCGATGTGGGGCCGCCGTCCGATGTCTTCTCGCTGGGGACGCTGCTGGCCTACTCAGCGACGGGCCACGGGCCGTTCGACGCGGAGAGCCCCTACATAGCTGCGTATCAGGTGGTGCACAGGGAGCCGTCGCTGGAGGATGTGCCGGCGGCCTTGCGCACGGTCGTCGAGTCGTGCCTGGCCAAGGAGCCCAACGAGCGGCCCTCGGCGGACGAACTCCTCGTGCTGCTACGGGACCTGCCGGCCGACCTCGGCCAGATCGACGCGAGGGGAGTTGGCGCGGGCCGCACCCGCGACATAGTCACCGAGCATCACTTCGCGACGCCGGCCACCCCGACGCCAGCCACTCCGACGCCATCCGCCCCCACACGAGCCACCCCGACGCCCGCAGCCCCGACCACCACCCCGGCCGACCTCGATACAGGGAGCGCCGACACCTCCATCGGCCGCCGATTGCGTCCCCGATGGCGTCCCGTGTTCGCGGCCGCGGTCGCGGTCACGGTGGCAGCGATCGGTGGCGGAGTCGCCGCACTGACGGCGGGCGGCTTCGGGGGGAACAGCGGCGGCGACAAGGGCAACAGACTTGCCGCGCCAGGTGCCGCACTTCCGGACGGTTTCGAGCCGTGGCACAAAGCCGTGCCCGGCGGTCGCCCCGACGTCCCCGACGAGCTGCGTTGCGTCGTGCGCGGCAAGGCGGTGTTCTGCGGGGGCGGCAGTGTTGTCGCGACCCGTATCAGGGCCAGGGACGGCTCGCGGGTGTGGACGGCGAAGAGCCCCGGCGTCCCCGTCAACGGCATGCACCTGGTGGGCGCCACCGACGACACGGTGCTCGGTTACCGCTTCGCCGCCCAGGACGCCCCGCAGGACCCTCCGAGTGAGGTGGTGGCCCTCGACGCGGACAGCGGACGGGAGCTGTGGTCCGTGCCGTCCGGCGCCCAGTCGACGGCCGTCACGGGTCGGACCCAGGACGCCATGGTGGTCGGTTCCGACGTCGTGACGGTCGACGCTTCCAACTCCCGCTTCGAGGCCCACAACGCGCACAGCGGTCAGGTCACATGGACGTCGCCATTCCCAGCGGGTACGCAGTGCGCTCCCGTCCCGGCGGGCCCACGGCTCGTCGCGATGTGCGCGAAGGATGCGGAGGTGGATGCCTTGGCAGTGCGCCACCCCACCCTGTACCCGGTCGACCGCGCCTCGGGGACACTGGGCAGGCCCATCGCGGTCAACGGCCCCGCCGTGCCGATGGGCGTCGCCAACGGCAGGCTCGTGCTCCTGCACGTACACAGAAAGGGAACGGAGCTGGCCGGCTACAACGGGGTGACGCGGGTCGACCCGGCCTCCCGGAAGGTCACGTACTCCCGACTGGCCAAGACATACGCGGGGACGCCCGGCATGGCGGACAGCACCGTCTACGTGAGCGGGCAGACCGGTCTCGTCACAGCACTCGACCCCGCGACCGGCCGGAAGAAGTGGTCGCGGCAGACTGGCGTGGAGGGCGCGGCGGGTCCTTTTGCGGGAGCCGGCGCACTGTATTTCAGTTCGGCCACCGGCCGGGTGGTCGCGCTGTCGCCGGACGACGGCAAAGCCCTATGGACAACAGATCCGCAGATCGATGGTTTGACGGGCCAGCAGGGCGCAAGCCCACGGGTGACTCTTGCGGGGCGTGCGGTGATCGTGGCCGCGGCCAAGAACACTCTCTTCGCTTTCGACGCGCAGAAGCCGCCGAAGTCGGGCTGACCCGGGTGGCTGGACGGCGGCTGCAACAAACGGGCGGCCGCGTCACTGCCCCCGCGCGCCCCGGCGTGCGCGTTGAGCGTTCGTTTACCGTCACGCGCCACGGTAAGAGTGCGGGAATACGGCGGGGAATCGACCGTGTGGGGCGGTCGGCCGCGCCGTACACCACGACGGAGTGGGGGAAGCAGCACATGACCACCGCCGCATTCACGAACCGGGCGACGCTGACGTACTCGATCGCCTTCATCGGATACGCGGACCTCGAAGGAGAGGTCAAGAGCGTCTCGCACCAGGCCCTGCGCGGAGGCAACTACTACAAGGACCTGCCCGAACCAAAGGAATGGAACGGCGCCCTCAAGGGCATCCAGCACCGGACGGACTCCGAACGGCAGGTGGTGAACCTCCTCGCCGACGCGATCTACAGCCACCTGAGATGCCGGAGCACCGCCCAGTACACATCGCGCATCGGCGCGGTCCGCAAAGGCACCGTGGTCCTCTACTCCGACATGGGGCCGTGCCACTCCTGCCGCTCGGTGATCAAGGACTTCCGCAGGGATTTCCCGGCTCTGACCCTGGACATCCGCTACCGCAACGCGCTGCGTGGCGGCGGCTCCGCTGCTCTCGTCCCGGCCGGTGACGGCCTGTACGGGAGCTACGGCATCGGTGACGCCACGCAGCGCGAGGACGAACTGTGGGCCAAGATCTACCCGGGTACTCCCGTGGCCGCCGCCACCGGGGCGTACGACGTCAAGGTCGCCGGGCCGGGCGGTCAGACCTTCGCCGGCACGGTGAGCGCGATCGACCAGCAGCCCCACAGCTCGTATCTGTACCCGGCGCCGAAGGCCACAGCGGCACCGCTGGACGAGGTGGCCGCCGTCGTGGACGGGATCGCACGGGGCATCAGCACCAAGATGGCGCCCGGCCAGTTGATGCGGCCGCAGGCATTCCGGCGGTGGATCGGGAACATCGAGGGCACCGTCCGGCTCGACTGCGAGCGGGGGCCCAGCGGGGACGGCCGGACGGCGGTGGCGGCGTTCGTCGAGGACTTCCCGAAGGTCGAAGTCGAGGTGGCTTACCCGGGCACGGCCGCACAGGCCGACGGCTGCGGCTACTCCGACGCCACCGAACAGGACGACGGCACCTGGCTGAAGACCTTCTCCCCCGCCGACTGACGGGCGAGGTCGGCCTGCTGGCCCGGGGTGCGCCGAGAGGTGTCCCCTAACTGATCACCGCGGAATGAGTTCGGTGTGACGGCTGGGAGTTGGGGGTGCCATCGGGCAGGGTCTGCCGAATGGCTGATGGTCTTGTGCCTGACGACCTGTGGGAACGGAGAGCCCCGCTGATCCCGGCCCGGCCGCCGCGACGGCACCGCTTCCCCGGCCGGAGGCCGGTGGAAGCCGGTGGAAGACCGTGTTGCACTGGCGGGCATCGTGTACGTGCTGCGCACAGGTGTGACCTGGGCGGATGTCCCCGCCGAGCGGATCGGCTGCACGGGGTGACCTGCTGGCGGCGTCTGCGGGACTGGACCGAGGCCGGGGTCCGGACCCGCCTCCACAAGGCTCTGCTGATGGAAGATCCGACCGGACCTCGGTCAGTCGATGCCTTCGACGATGCGGAAGTCGCGCTCGACGCCGTCGGAGAGGGCGACCAGCGCCTCCTGGTAGGCCGCGCTCTCGCGCGCCGCGACGGCCTGTTCGAAGCTGTCGAACTCGACCAGGACGGTGCGCTCGGCGATTCCGGCGTCATACGCCACGACCCGACCGCCGCGGACGACGGTCCGACCGCCCATGGGTTGGACGGCCAGACCGGCCAGCTTGTTGTAAGCAGCCAGCTTCTCAGGGTCTGAAATGGTGCGGTAGACGCTGACCCAGTAGCCCTTGGCCATGGGAACCTCCAGTGTGGGGATGAGTACATCTGACTTACGGAACTTACGGGTTGGTCTCGGACGTGCGTCGGCGGGCGAGAGCGAGGCTTGTCAGCGTCGTGATCGCCATGGCGCCGATGCCGACCAGCGCCGCGGTGGTGTAGGCGCTGTCGTCGGGGAAGAGGTGGCCGGGGCCGGTGCCCGCGGCGAGGATCAGGCCGCCGATGGCGCTGCCCAGGGAGTACCCGACGCTGCGGACGACGTAGTTGAAGCTCATGGCGCTCGACGTCTCGCTCTTGGGGGTGACGGCCAGGATGACTCCGGGCATCGCGGCCGAGAAGCCGCCGACGCCGAAGCCGAGCACGCCCATCGCCGCGAACAGTTCGGCCAGGTTGGACCGGGCCGCCGCGAACAGGGCGAACCCGCCGCCGACCACGACGGCGCTGCCGGCCAGGAGCAGGGGGTCGGCGATCCGCGCCCGGACCCGCGGCGTGAGCTTGCCGGCGACGAACCCCAGCACCGAGAACGGGATGAGGACCAGCCCGGCGACGAAGGTCGTCAGCCCGAAGCCGTAGCCGGCGCCGTGCGGCGTCTGCGCGTACCGGGTGATGAGCGTGAGCAGGAGGTACATGCCGATCCCGCCGACGAACATGGCGAGGTTCGCCCCGGCGACCGCCGGGTGCCGCACCGCCCGCACATCGACCAGGGGCGTCGTGCTGCGCAGCTCGATGACGGCCCAGACGCAGAGCAGCACCACCGCGACGACGGCGAGGCCCGCCGCCACGGCGAGGTGCCGGCTCCACAGATTCCGTTCGCCGGCGAGGAACAGCACCAGGAGCAGCGCAGCGGCCAGGACGACCGCGCCTGCCACGTCCACGTGGGCGGAGCGGCCTTCGGGGGCTTCGGGCATGGAGCGCCACGCGGTCAGGAGGGCGGCGGCGGTGACGACCAGGCCGAGGCCGTAGGCGGCCCGTACCCCGCCGAGCTCGGCGAGCAGTGCGGCCAGCGGGTAGCCGACGCCGGCCCCGATGATCGAGACCACCGAGATCAGGGCGATCACGGCCGCGCTGCGCTCCTCGGAGAGGTGGTCCCGGGCCACGCCCATCATCAGCGCCGTCAGCCCGAGCCCGACGCCCTGGGCCGCCCGGCCGGCCAGCAGCCACGCGAACGGCAGCGGCAGCACGGTGAGCGCGCTGCCGGCGACGACGACCGCCAGCGTGGCGAGGATCGTGGCCCGCCGGTGCGGGCCGGCTCCGAGCCGGCCCAGGACCGGCGTGGCGACGGCGCCGCTGAGCAGCGCGACGGTCAGCGTCCACTGCGCGCTGCCGAGCGAGACGTGGAACGAGGTCGCCACGCTGGTGATGAGTGGCGTCCCGAGGCTGGCGACCGCCGCCACGACCAGAGCGATGAACAGCAGGGCGGGGACCAGCAGCCGCGCCTCGGAACGGGCCACCGGGAACGCCTTCACCGCGACCCCGCCGACCGGCTGCCCGTTCACCGCTTCGGCCCTTCGCGGTCCTGGCTTTCGAGCTCTGCCAGATGCTTCAGCGCCGGAAGGGCCGCCACCAGCGCCTCGACCTCGTCGCCGGTGAGCTCGCCGATCAACCGCTCGAACGCGTGGACGCCCGCCTGGCGCCGCGTCCGGACATAGGAGGCGCCGGCCTCGGTCAGGCACACCAGCGTGACCCGCTTGTCGGACGCGTCGCCCCGCCGCTCGACCAGGCCGGACTCCTCCATCACCCGGACCAGGGCGGTCATCGCGGGCTGGGTGACGCCCTCGACCGCGGCCAGATCGGTGATGCGCCGCGGGCCGGTCCGGTCCAGGGTGGCCAGGGTGGCGGCGGACGTCAGGCTCATGTCCCGGGGCAGGCGTCTCGCGGCCCTGGTGGCCAGGCCGTAGAGGGCTGCCCCGATGGCGGCGGACGCGCCAGGGGCGGTGTCTTGACGACTCATGGTCGAAGCATAGCATTTTTATATTCATGCTTTATGGAAATGCCCCAACTGGCGTGGACGGCACGCCCCTTGAGGAGGCCGGCCCACCGGATCCGGGGCAGCGCCAGGCCCAGCAGCCGGTCGGCGCGGTCGCCCTCCGCGAGCCGGTCGCGGTAGTCGGACAGCACGCTGTGGTGGGACCCGGGATCTTCCAGCTCCAGGCCGAGGGCGCACTTGACGTCGATGCGGCAGCGCACCGCCTCGGCGACCTGCGGCAGCGGGCCGGTATACCCCAGAATCCTGCTGCGAGGGTCAGCCTCCAGCACCGTGACCTGGGCAGGTGATCCGATAGCGCTGCTGAGGGGACGGGGTTTGTGACGGTTCTCGTGAGCCCTCGCCGTATTTCAGAGGGATACCCGCACTGTTCTGCCAACGGCAGAACACCAGCCGGACCGGGCTCGACGATCACTACAGTCCGGTCTCATGACGACGATTACGACGCGTACGGTCGAGTATCCGGCCGACGGTTTGACGATGATCGGGCACCTCGCGCTCCCGGCCGGTGCAGACCGCCGGCCCGCCGTGCTGCTCGGACCAGAGGGCACGGGGCTCAGCGACGTCGAGCGCCGCCGGGCCGATGCTCTCGCCGAACTGGGATATATAGCGCTGGCCTTCGACCTTCACGGCGGGCGCTATTTGGGCGACCCCGAGGAGATGCTGGCCCGTTGCATGCCACTGCTCGCCGATCCCGACCGGATGCGGGGCATCGGCCATGCGGCGCTGGACGTGTTGCGCACCGAACCGCGGACCGACCCCGACCGGATCGCCGCCGTCGGTTACGGCACCGGGGGCGCCATCGGGCTGGAACTCGGGCGCGACGGCGTCAACCTGCGCGCGATCGGGACAGTCAACGCACTGACCACGGGCCGACCGGGCGAGGCGGCGCGCATCCGCTGCCCGGTGTGGGCCGGGGTCGGGTCAGAAGACCCGATCATGCCGCCCGCGCAACGGGACGCATTCACGGCCGAGATGCAGGCCGCGGGCGTCGACTGGCGCCTCGTGGTCTACGGCGGCGCCTTGCACGCCTTCCACCACCCGTCGGTCGACCACATCGTGCGCCCCGGTGTCGGATACCACCCGCGGCACGCGCAGCGAGCCTGGCGCGACGTCGTCGACCTGCTCGCCGAGTGCCTGCCCGTGACGGAGGATCTGGGGCATGACCCAGGCAAGCATGCCGGCGCGGGGCACTGACAGTCGCTCCCCTCAAGTCCGCACAGCAGAAACACATTCGGGCAATTACTCGATCGCGGAGACGTATTCACAACTGCCGCAGTAAATGCCGGATTTACTGTGGCAGAGCCCCTCCCGTGATCACCGCGACCTGCGTCGGGACAATCCGGCCGCCGGGGCGAGGTGTACGCATTTACTGTGGCAGTGTCAGGAGGGCGGGGCGGCGTCACGATCGAATCGGTGACCGATCTCGGGAGTGGGGGCGCGCTTCGGTTACCGCGCTCGGGTCGTACCTCTGTCTGCCCGCCCGCGTCGTACACCGCGGCGGTCGAGCGCTACCTCACCGGCGCGGGCATCGCGAGTCCTCCGCGCGGATCTACCGGATCTCGCTGACGACGTGGGGATGGCTGCTCACCGGCAAACCGGCGCCGACCGGGCCCGCCCGCCGAGGCGCGAAGCCGCCCGTCTCCCCCGTCGCCGCGATCGACGACCCGGCGCTGCCGGAGGTCTTGGCCGAGCTGGCGGGCGGCGCGGGCGGACCAGATGGACGCCGACACCATCAACCGGGAGCTTGTCCATCGCGCGCAAGGCGATCGGCTGGTGGCAGCGCCAAGGCTGGATCGAGTGCGATCCGACGATCGGCATCGAGCGGCGGCCGGCGCCGCCGGACCGCACCAAGGCTCTCGCGGAGAACCAGATCGCCGCCCTGTGGCGCCTCGACGTCGCGCTGCGGGAGAAGACGCAGTGGAAGATGCTCTACGAGTCCGCCGCACGGGCCGACGAGGTGCTGTGCCTCAACGTGGAAGACCTCCACCGCAGGACAAGCACGGCAGGATCACCGCCAAGGGCGGGGCGACCGAGTGGATTCACTGGCAGTCCGGCACCGCCCAGCTCCTGCCCCGCCTCATCGCCCTCGCCCGCGAGGTCACCCGCGAGCAGGGCCGCGGCGACCTGCCCGACACCGCCGTCGGTGGCGCCAGCGACGCCAACTTCGTCGCCGCCCTCGGCCTGCCCGTGCTGTGCGGCATGGGCGCAGTCGGCGACAACGCCCACGCCCGGGGCGAGTTCATCTACCCCGACACGGTGCCCGCCCAGACCTCCCTGGTCGCGGGACTGCTGGGACGACTGGTCGAACCGCTGCGGGACTGCGCATGACCCTCCAAGCTCACCTGCGCGACCGGATCGGCGAGTTGGATCTGCCACTACTCGTCCTGCATTCGCCGAACGACAACACCGTCCACATCGACAACACCGGAGAGATCTTCCGCGAGGCACGACACCCGCGAAGCTTCGTCCCGCTCGAAGGAGCAGACCATCTCCTGACCGCCCGAGGACAAGCACAGCGAGCCGCCCACATCATCAGCGCCTGGGCAGACCAGTACCTCCACGGGTAACGGCCCGCAGGAGAGACATCTCAGGTGGTGAAGGGGCTCGCTCGGATAGTCCCGCAGGGTGCACCCCTTGGCTGGCACCCGGTCAACGGACGCAGACGATCAGCGTCAAGCACCTCACGGGCATGGCCACCGCCGACCGCCGGCACAGCGCCCAGCTCCTGGACAGCTACTACGACACCGTCGTCGGCGTGCTGGAGAACTCCCGCTGCGACCAGGTGACCGAAGCCCGGCTGTTCACGCTGGCCTCCCTCCCTTGCCCAGACGATCGGGTGGCACCGCTTCGACCACGACCACCACACCGCCGTCGGCCACTACTGGAGCGCCGCCCTCCACGCCGCCCATCAAGTCGGCGACGGCGACCGCGGAGCAGGTGTCCTTTCTGATCTGGCGTACCAGAACATCTGGCTCGGCCAGGCGGGCACCGCCATCGACGTCCTGGACCATGCTCTGTCCCGTACCCAGGACCCCACCGCCCGCTCCCTGCTCCATCTGCGCAAGGCCCGGGCCTCGGCCATGGACGGCGATGGCCGCGCCTGCCGCCGCGACCTCGATGCGGCGGAACATGCCCTCGACTCCCCCACCACCCGCCCCGCAGATACCGATGTTCGCGGCACCGTCAGGCCCGACGGAAAACACAGCGCGCGCCCACTTCCCGCAGTACCCGCGCGCCGTCGGCCGCACATCACCGACCAGGCTCAGCCGGCCACTCGGCGTCAGCGGATCGAACGAATCCCGCTACCGCCGCAGGAGCCGGTCGGCTGCCTCCCGTGCGGAAACAGGTTCCAGCGCCGGGGGGTGCTGTGCATTGCCGTTCTCCCTCGAAGCGTTGGTGACAACAGGCGCTCCATTGGATCAGCCACGAACTGTGCAACGGCCGTCGGCCCCCTGAAATGACGTCCAAGGCTCGGACGAATGGAGCCGCGCCGAGATCGGCTCGACGAGCGAAAGACGCCCTATGAGCAGGTCGTGAGCCGAACATGAGCGAGGTGGCCAATTCTCGTTGTGTGCCGATCGCAGCAGCAATTCCTATGTGCTGCTGCGATCGGCAGCACTTCCGTTCCGGCCGGCTCGGAGCTGATGCACACCCCCGACGGTGCCGCCCTCCCTGGACGGTCTCACCCGGAGTCGTGAACGGAATCGCAGGACGCAATCCGCACGTCAGGCAGAAGGCAAGGGAAGCAGAAATGAACGGACGAGTACGCAACGTTCTCCCGTCCAGCAGGGGTCGGCGGGCGAAGGCGGCCACGGTGGGAGCGATGGCTCTTGCGGCGTCGCTGTGCCTGAGCATCACTCCGGCGCAGGCGGACGGAGGCGGCTTCGGCGGGATGATTACGCAACCGAGCGACGTCCCCAAGCCCTCCGGTCGCGACTGGCTGGACGACCCGCAAACACGCGCCGAGTTCCTCTCGACCTGCGGCGACAAGTGCACCGTCACCGGTGGCGAGTTCATCAACGAGGCGAGCGAGGGCACGCCGGAGCGGGTCTCGGAGTTCCACGACACCTGCAACGCCACCGGCTCCTTCACCTACAAGGAGGAGGAGACCAACGGCAACGGCCTCGTCGTCAGCATGGGCCTGAAGATTCCTGCCGTGAAGGGCGTTGAGGTCCTGCCGAGGATCGACTACAGCCAGATCCACACCCAGACCACCGGCATCACCGACACGGTCACTCAGGACCAGCCCTACACCATCTACTGGCTGGACAAGGTTCCGATGACCCAGACCCTGCGCGGCAATTGGCACTACGAAGGGGATGGCGTCAAAGCCCTCCCGGAGCGCGATTTCACGGATGTGGAGGCCGACGTGACGTACAACGCCTTCCGGAAGCAGTCCCGCCCGATGACCGAAGAGGAGAAGGTCTCCCGCTGCGGCAACGCCAGCCCCTCCTGATACTGCCGGACACTCGGCCCACCGCCCGCCTCTCCCCTTCCGTGGCGGGCGGTACGGGGCCTGCCACAGCCACGTGGTCAGCAGATCGCTGACCAGTGATGGAGCATGCCTGATGGCCCATCAGAACGAGCGCCAATGAGCGTCACGAGCGTCATTTCAGCGTCAAGATATCGCCCGTAACGCCACACCGCACATAATGCGCATGCACAAAAACGCAGGTCAGGCGCCCTTAGCCGCCTTTTCCAGCACCACAACGCACTCCACATGATGCGTCACAGGAAACAAGCCGCAGCCCTCGGCAGCGTCCGACGCCTGCCTCCGGCCCGGTGACCGGTGCTTCGGGCCATGTCGCTGTCAGCAGTACCCCGAGTGATAGCCGAGAGACGCCCCTGGGCCACGGCCGGCAGACGAGCTCGAAGTTGCGCATCGGAGGCGCTCCGCCAAAGCATCGCAATCCCCTGGCCCGTCGTCGATCTTCACGTAAAGTGCGGCCGAGAGGGTACTCAGGTCTGTCATCACGCACGGCCCTGGACGCCCTCAATCCGCTCCGGCCAAACCACAGAACTACGTGTCGACCGTGATCGCAGTTCGGCTCAGATGTGCCGCCATCGCGGAATTGAGGCCGGCGTCCAGGCGGAGGCAAAGTGAAAGTCCCTGACATGTCCCACGGTGCGCGTCTCACCGCCCATAGTGCCGTCTCCACATCCCTGGCCCTGTGCAGTGATCGCGCACTGCACGAACTCGTGGACACAGCAGTGCCGATCGGAACCGGCATCGGCGGGAAGTCCGCCCTGCTGGAGATCGCCGGAACCCCGACCTTTGTGAAGCGGGTGCCCCTCACCGACCTGGAAAGGCAGCCCGAGCACGTCCGGTCCACGGCGAACCTGTTCGAGCTGCCCGACTTCTGCCAGTACGGCATCGGCGCCATCGGCGGCCCGGGCTTCGGGGCCTGGAGAGAACTCGCCGTGCACACCATGACGACGAACTGGGTACTCGCGGGCGAATACGAGGGCTTCCCTCTGATGTACCACTGGAGGGTGCTGCCCGACGCGACGCCCCTGCCCGAAGAGTTGGCCGACGTCGAACGGGCCGTAGCGTACTGGGGCAGCGGATCGCAGGTGCGCCGCCGGATCCAGGCTCTCCAACGGTCCTCGGCGAGCGTCGCGCTGTTCCTGGAGTACCTCCCGCAGAACCTGCACCAATGGCTGAGCACCCAGGTCGAAGCAGGAGAGCAGACCGCCAACCGGGCCTGCACCATGGTGGAGAGTGAGCTGGCAGCCGGCACCTCGTTCATGAACAGCCGCGGGCTCCTGCACTTCGACGCGCACTTCGAGAACATCCTGACCGACGGTCGGCACCTCTACTTCGCGGACTACGGCCTCGCCATGTCCTCCCAGTTCGAGCTGTCGCAGGACGAGGCCGACTTCTTCGACCGGCATCAGACCTACGACCGCGGTTACACCGCCACGTATCTGGTGAACTGGCTGGTCACCGCTCTGTTCGGATTCCAGAGAGACAACAGGGACGGCCGCTACGAACTGGTGCGCGCCTTCGCAGCGGGCAAGCGCCCAACCGGAATCCCCGAGGAGGCCGCAGCGATCCTCGCCCGGCATGCGCCGACCGCCGCCGTGATATCGGACTTCAACCGCACGTTCCAGCGCCAGAGTAGGCAGACCCCGTATCCGCTGGAGGAACTCCGCCGGATCCATCGGTCGGCCCCCGGGGGCTGATCGCGTCCCCGCCGTGCCAGACATGGTCGAGGGCCGGCATGCGCCTCGGGCTGATCGACCGGCCTCTGGTCCACCAAGCGGTCTCAGAGCTCGCCGCTGGTCGCGACACCCGCGAAGCGCTCCTCGGCGCCAGCCAGGATGTGCGTTCCTTGTTGGCCGCCGAGCCCATGCGCTACCTCCACGGCCTGACCACCGTCGGCGGTCACACTGAGAGATTCCGCGGGTAGAGGACAAGGCGTCATGGTCGGCGGGCTGGCCGTGTGTCCCAGCGTTGGCTGGTCCAGGCTTCGCGGATGAGGCGTCGGATCACGATGATCGCGGTCATCAACGCGAGCAGTGCGTTGATGACGACCGCTCGACGTTCAGTGCAGGACAGGGTGAAGTTGAAGCCGCGGCTGTACCAGGAGTTGGTGCACTCGACGACCCAGCGGCGACAAAACGGATCCCGGTGCCCACGTCACATCAGCCTGACGCCCCTACCCGCGAAATCTCTTACCAACTGACCAAACTCAGGAGCAGTCGGTGGACGTCAGCTACTTCGGTGCCCACGGGCACGTTCCGCTGCGCGTGGCCCTGCTGCTGGCCGCGGTGGCGGGCATCCTGCTCACCGCGCTGGCGGGCAGCGCGCGGATCATGCAGTTGCGCGCGACCGCCCACAAGCACCGCCGGGCCGACCACAGGGCTGTGAAGGCCGAGGCCAAGGACTCGTCGAAGGCCCGGCGGTATCCCGGACTACCGGGAGCCCGCCACAGGCTGCGGCTTGTAGAAGGATTTCTCCAGGTAGGCGGCCTCGTGCGGCTGGTAGGGCTCCTCCAAGTAGGCGGCCTCGTCTTCGTCGAGTTCGACGTCCACCGCGGCGACCGCGTCGGCCAGCTGGGCCGGCTTGGTGACCCCGACGATGGGCGAGGTCACCGCCGGGTTGCGCATGACCCAGGCCAGGGCGACCTGGGCCGGGGACAGGCCCCGCTTGCCCGCGATCTCGTGGACGCGCTCGGCCACTACCTGGTCCTCGTCGCGGTAGAGGGTCTTGCCGCCCTCGTCGGTCCCGGCACGTGCCGTGGTGGTGTCCCGGGCCCGCGTCAGTCTGCCCCGCGCCAGCGGGCTCCACGGGATCACCCCGATGCCCTGGTCGGCGCAGAGCGGGAGCATCTCCCGCTCTGCTTCTCGGTGGATGAGGTTGTAGTGGTCCTGCATCGACACGAACCGGGTCCAGCCGTTCAGGTCAGCCAGGTACAGGGCCTTGGCGAACTGCCAGGCGTGCATGGAAGAGGCTCCGATGTAGCGGACCTTCCCGGACTTGACCGCGTCGTGCAGCGCCTCGAGGGTTTCCTCGATCGGGGTGTCGTAGTCCCAGCGGTGGATCTGGTACAGGTCGATGTAGTCGGTCCCCAGTCGCTTCAGGGAGGCGTCGAGCTCGGCGAAGATCGCCTTGCGGGACAGCCCGGCGCCGTTCGGGCCGGGGCGCGTCCGCATCCAGACCTTGGTGGCGAGAACGACCTCCTCGCGCCGGGTGAAGTCCTTGACCGCCTGGCCGACGATCTCCTCGCTGCTTCCGGCGCTGTACCCATTGGCCGTGTCCAGGAAGTTGACGCCGCCCTCGAGGGCCTGCTTGATGATGTCCCGGCTGGCGTCCGCGCCCAGCGACCAGGGCTCGCCGCCCCGGTCCGGCTCGCCGAAGCTCATGCAGCCGAGGGTGATGGCGGAGACTTCCAGTCCGGTCGTTCCGAGTTTGACGTATCGCATGTTTCCGAAGCTAGGAGTTGGAGTGCGCTCTAACGCAATACGTCTCGGTCCGGAATTCGGAGGCGTGAGCATGTGCACCCTGTCAGGTTTCGACCGTTTCGGCCAGACGCACCAGAGACCCCAGTGGTAGCGAGTAACAAACTGTCAATTCTCGGCCGAGCGCGTGGGGCACTATTCAGCCCCCGACGGCAAAACCGCCCTCGCAGGTCCGTCGCCACGACCGATCATCGCTCGATCACTAAGAGATTCCGCTGGTCCGGGCGGCGGTATCGCGGCGCTCGCGACGGCGCCCCTACCCGCGGGATCTCTTAGCTGTAGGTGATCAAATCGCGAACGGACGCCGCCTCGATGTCTGTCCGTTGGAACACCCGCACGCGGTCGGGGATGGGCCGTGGCTCCCCCCTGTGGCAGCTACGGGCTTGATCCCGCGTTTCCACAGCGGGCCGCGGTACTTCTCGTAGTCGTAGCCACGTCGGCGAACAGCTGCCGCAGCCGGTGACGCGGTCTGCCGGTGCGGCCCTTAATGCGGGGTACCGCATCGAGCAGGGGCAACAGCTGGGAGACATCGTGCCGTTGCGACCAGTCAGCGTGATGGCCGGCGGAGTACCGCGCGAGTCGGTGATCACATGGTGCTTCGAGCCCGGCCTGGCGCGGTCGACCGGGCTCGGGTCGGTTTGTTCCACACCCCGACTTCGTGCCAGTCCCGCAGCCGGCGCCAGCAGGTCATTCCCGAGCCGAAGCCGAGCTCCTGTGGCAGCTACTCCCACTGGATGCCGGTAGGCAGCACGAACAAGATCCCCTGTAGGCACTTGCGGTCATCCAGCGACAACCGGCCCGGATTCCGACTCCGATCGCCTTGGGCATGAGACCGTCGATCACAGCCTCGTCGACGGCGAGTTGCTCGCGCGCCATGCGTCGAGGCTCGCGGCGGCCTCGACGTCGTACCGCGTCCGGCCGCGCTTCCACGCCTCGTACGCCTCTTACATCGCAGCCGAGACGGCGATCTCGCGGAATCCGAGTCGCTCGCGGGTGCGCAGGATGACGGCCTCGTCGGCGCGCTGATCGCCGATGTCCTGATTCGTCTTGGTCGCCATGGCCGCTCGCCTCTCTGGTGCGGAGGATACGGATTTCGGGCGATCCAGGAACTTGGGTGCCGTAAGTCGCGACGAGCCCCATCCGATTTCATCGCACGGGGCGGGCCAGCGAGCGTCATTTCCACGAGTAAGGGCGCAACTGACGGGGTGTGGCTACGCCATATCGGTGCAGTGCGACATCATGCGCTTACCCTTGAACGTGGCGACCTCAAGCTCGATGTGGTCAAGACCAGCCTTGTTGCTTTTAGTTCCCTTCCAAGATTTGTAGTCACCGTAGCCACCAGTGGCCTTGAGCCACGTGCTGTAAGAGCGGCCCCCGTTCATTCCGAGCGGCTTGTGGCTCGGCTGACGGGAAGGGGGCGGTCTCTGCATCATTCCCGCCCCGCAGCCGAGGCCGGCGCGACAGACGGAACCGCACCCGGCACCGCAGACCCACAGACCCGCACCGCCAAGACCTGGCCCGGCAGACCCACGCCGGCACGCTGTACGGCGCAGGTGCCTCCTGGCGCCGCCTAGCTGCCGCCGGCCCCGCGTCGCAGTTGCGCCGAAAGGTGGTGTTGCAGCGGCTGACCGACCGCCGCAAGATCGTGGACAAAGGTGAGCGTGTTCTCGTCGGTAAGGGTGTAGCGGCGGCGGGTGGCGTTGACCTCCTTGGCGGTGGGGGCGAGAGCCACCTCATGGGTGGTGAGGTCGACCATTCCATCGCCTGCACGGCCGACCGAGATCTCCGCGATGCCGGTGGGCTGGGTGATCAATGCCTCCACCCGCCCGTCGGGCTGTAGCCGCCACCAGCCGCTCTCCCGGGCCGACGGCCGCAGCGGGGTGTCGTCCGCATCGAGCAGCCAGGAGCGCGCCTCGTAGTGGAGGAAGGGCCGCCCGTCGTGGCTGAAGGTGACCTCCTGCGCGTACAAGAACTCCTCGGCCAGCGTGGGGTACCCGCCACGGCCCCGGCCGTGCCAAGTGCCCAGGAGCCCGATCACCGGCGCGAGCAGTGCGTGCGGCGCGGGTGCTTCGTCCGGTCGCAAGGCGTCGGGATACGGGTGCTTCGGGGCGTGGTCGAACATGATGTGCGCTCCTGGGTAGAGGCGGGTGCCGGGTGGCAGCCTAGGGCGTCGATCCACCGACGCCGGGCAGCGGAGGGCGCGCCGCCCGGTGACCGCCGTACGGACACGGTGGATCCGGTGCCTCCGCATTCTCCGTACGGGCACGGTGGAGCCGGTGCCGCCGCATTCCCCGTACGCGCTACCGGGGCGAGGAGGCAAGGGGCCGGCTGACCGAGTGGCTCCCTCGCGTCAACCCGCCTCGATAGCAGAGGTGTTGGGTGTTGGGTGAGGCAGTGACCTCGCCTCCTTGTTACGGCGATGGCGCTGCCCATGGAGTATCCGACGACCGCATGGCGGCTACCAGGGCAGGGGCCGGCTCAACGCTTCCCGACGGCCGCGTCTCAGCTACGCTCCCCCTCCTCCCCGAGAGGCGCCCGGCCGCCCTACGGTCCCTCGTTGACGGCTGCCCGCTCCACCGCGCAGTCCTCGACGTGCCACTTCTTGAGGATCTTCGCGTATGCGCCGTTCCTGATGAGGCGGTCGAGAGCTTCCCGTAGGGCGTCGCGCAGGGCTGTGTTGGTCTTGGCGACCGCTACACCGTAGAGAAGGGGTTCCAGCTGCTCACCGCTGAGTTCGAGGGCGGTGCCGCCTGCGCGGGTCGCGGCGCTGTGGGCCGCGACCGGGTAGTCGTCCAGGCAGGCCGTGGACCGACCCTTGGCGACATCGTCGTAGACCTCCGCCGGTGAGTCGAACTCCCGGATCTTCACCTTCTCGGGGACCTGCCTGTTCAGCTGGTCCAGGAGGTCACGGGCGGCCGTGCCACGCTGGACGGCGACCTTCCTGCCGGACAGGTCTGCGGGGGCCTTGACGCCCTCCGGGTTGCCCTTGCGGACAACGATCACCAGCCCGGCCTTGAAATAGTCGACCAGGTCGACGCCGCTGCCGGTCTTCGTGCCGTCCGCGCGCCCCTCCTGACGGTCCTTGGTGTCGGCCATCGCCGACATGACCAGGTCGAAGCGGTTCACGTGCAGTCCGGTGAGGAGGGTGTCGAAAGCGGCGTTCACGAACTTGACGCGCAGGCCCAGTTCACGGCCGAGGGCGTTCGCGAGGTCGACGTCGAGACCGGCGTGCTCGCCGTCGTCCCTGACGAACTCCATGGGCGGGTAGGCGATGTCCGAGCCGATGGTGACGATGCCCTTGTCGCGTATCTCCTTCGGCAGCCGGCCGGAGGGGGCCCCGATGGCAGAAGGGTTCCCGCCCGGCTCGACGCCGGACGGATTCCTGCTGCCGCCGGGCTTTCCCCCGGCGCCCGTGCTGCCGCCGTCCCCGCTGTCCGGCTGAAGCACCCAGGCCAGTGCCCCGCCACCGACTCCGACCCCGACGACGGACAGCGCGGCGAGCACACCGCGCCGGCTCGGCCCCGGGGACGCGGGCCGGGAAGGGGACACGGTCTGCCCAGGGGAGAGCGGAAGCTGGTCCGGGGGGACGGCGTGCGGCCCCGGTGACGGAGCGGGGCCGTGGCGCTCCTGCGACGGAGTGGCGAGGGCTGGGCCATACCCGTCCGGAGACGAAGTGGCGGGGGCTGGACCGTACTGGCCCGGGGACGGAGTGGCGGGCTGCGGAGGCGCGGGAGTGCCCGCGGGCGGCGGCACGTCGTACGACGGCGGGGGCGGTGCGCCGTCCGCCGTCGTACGGGTCGGCAGTTGGTCGTCGGGGACGTCGGCGGGCCCCCCGGCCGGGGGCCGCAGCGCGAACATGTCCGGGGACCTGGGGTCACTGAGCTGCGCGGACAGACGGCGCAGCTGTACGGCGACGGGCTCCGGCAGCCAGACGCCGTAGGGGCCCGGTGCGCCCACCCGCGCCATGAGAGCGGGCAGAGCGGGCCGCCGCTCCGGATCCTTCGCCAGGCAGGCCGACGCCAACTCCCGGAGAGCATCCGTGAGTTCGTCGAGCCGCGGCTCCTCGTGCACGGTGCGGTACATGAGGACCTGCGGATCGGCGTTCCCGTAGGGGCCGCCACCCGTCGCCGCGTACACGATCACCCCGCCCAGCGCGAACACGTCCGCCGCGCCCGTGACCTTGGGGCCGGTCATGACGAGTTGCTCGGGCGCCATGAACCCCGGGGTGCCCAGGGCGGTACCGGTCGTCGTCAGCGCAGTGTCCGCGGCGGAGTGCGCGATGCCGAAGTCGATCACGCGCGGGCCCTCGGCGGTGAGCAGGATGTTCGACGGCTTGAGGTCGCGGTGCACCAGCCCGTGCGCGTGCACCGCCGTCAGGGCGTGCAGCAGGCCGGCCGTCAGCAGCCGCACCGCGTGCTCGGGCAGCGGCCCGCAGTCGTGCACGGCATCGGTGAGCGAGACACCCGGCACGTACTCGGTCGCCATCCAGGGCACGTCATCGTGCGGCGCGGCGTCGACCACCGGTGCCACGAACGGTCCGCCCACCTGCTGGGCCGCGGATACCTCACGGGCGAAACGCGCACGGAAGCCCCGGTCGTCGGCGAGTTCGGAGCGCGCGGTCTTCACCGCCACCGGCCGCCCGTCCGCCGCGCGGCCGAGATAGACCCGTCCCATTCCGCCGCCACCGAGCAGCCCGATGATGCGGAACGGACCGATCTGCTGCGGATCGTGCTTCGCCAGCGGTCGCACCAATACCCCCACCCATGCCAGCAGTTGTCCGACACCATTCTGCACGGCCCCGAATGCTCCGGCGGTGGCTGTTCGGCGGTGGTGCCGACGGTGCTGTGGCGCCGGGCGCCGGTGCGGTGGACACCACGTCCGCGGAGTCGCGGCGCTCCCGCCGCCCGCCGCCCTCCGGGCAGCCGGCCGTCCCGGTGGACTGCTGCCATTTCCGTTCGCGCCGTCGTGCGATGCTGCGGGCGAACTGGACGTCTCGGCGGGGAGGGACGACGAGCGGCTGGTCGCGGGCTATGTGGAGCGGGTGCTCGGCCGGATCGAGACGCATGCCCCGGGCCTGCGCGCCTTAGTGACCCGGTGGGGTGCGGTCAGTCCGGTGGGGATCGCCGCGGCCCACCGCAACGCCGCCCGCTGCGGCTCCGCCGAGCTCGACCAGAGCCTGATCTGGCGGCCTGGGCTGTCGTCGGCCGTGCCGTACAGCTCCGTGGCCTGCGTGCCGCAGGGCGAACGGTCCTCCGGCGATCCCTCACCCGGGCACGGTTCGACCGGTCGGCGGCAAGGGCCCGGGGCTGCTCGAAGGACTCGACGGACCATCCCGGGAACGAGGCGTGCCGACGCTACCGTCCGGTGTAGGTGAACTCGTCGGCCGGGCTGGTGGGAGAGGTGGCCTTGCCGACCGTCACGGTGATGTTCACCGTCTGGTGGACGTCGAGCTGATCGGGCGCGGTTGCGGTGATCTGGTTGGTGGAGATGAACCTGACCGAACCGGATGCCTTGTCCTTGAAGTGCACGGTGGCGCCATTGGCGAAGCCCGAGCCGCCGATGGTGACCGGGGTGCCGACCTTTCCGCTGGTCGGGCTGACCGCACTGACCACCACAGGTGCGGGTCCGCCATAGGCGAACTGCCCCATCGCGACGGCCGGGGAGGTGCCGAGGGTGTTGGTGACGCGGACGTGGACGACGCCGGATCCGTTGGGGACCTGAGCGGTGATTCTTCTGCCGGAGGGGTCGACGGTGCGCTGGGTGCAGGCGAAGCGGCCGAAGTCGACCATGCTGTCCTGACTGAAACCGCTGCCGTTGATGGTCACCATGGCGCCTGCTGCGCCGAAGGTGGGGCTCATGTCGATCACGACGGGCGGGGAAGGGACGGGAGGCGCCCCCACCAGGTCCAGGTAGGTGGAGTTGGCGTGCTGGAAGGCGACCTGGCCGAGGAAGTCCTGGGTGGTCTTGTTGACCAGGTTCTTGGCAAGCTTCCCGTATCCGGTGTTCATCAGGCATTCCGTGCCGGGCTGGACGTAGACGTTGCCCTTGGTGCGCTGGGAGATCGCCCCGATGAGCAGCTTCACTTCTTCGGTCGCCTGCGGTCCCGGGTCCGGGTACCAGCCGGTGGTGGTGTCGAGATCGGCCCACGCGTGCGGTACCAGGTCGTAGGCGTTGTTCTGGCGCTCGTCGATGACCCACGGCAGGGAGTTGAAGTAGTCGACGAAGCTCTGCACGCCCGCGGTGGGAGCGGCATAGGTCATCACCGCGTACTTCGGCTGTTTCGGCCAGGTCTGTGCTTGCAGGTACGGCGCGAGCATGGTGGCGATGCAACCGCCCAGGCTGTGACCGGTCAGATAGACGGTCGGCTCCGGCGAGGACGCCGACTTGAGCGCGGCGGCGAGCGCCTGAGTGAGCGTGAGGTTCGGGGAGGGTGAGGAGGCGAGCGAGCGGGCGTTGATCACCCGTTTGAACGCATCCATCGCCCCCTTGGAAACGTAGGGCTTCGGCGATCCGCTTTCGGGGAACGGAACGACCGTGCCGACGTCGAGGTCCTCGAGGATGTCGGTCCAATCGGCGTCCGTTCCGCGAGCGACCACGGCGAACTCGTTCGAGCCGTTCTGTGCGATGAAGGCCATATTGGCGTTGGCCGCGCTCAGGGCGAGCCACACCAGCTTCCATGTGCCCTGCGTCGCAAGACTGGGATCGTTCAGTTGCGCGTTGATGCCCAAGATGATGCGTTTGGTCTGCTCCTCCAGGGTTTCCCCGGACGGACGTGGGGTGTTCCCGGTGGCTGCAAAGGCAGCCAGGGTCATGGTCACCTGGGCGATTGTCGGATCGGGTGCCATCGTCGTTCCTGCTCCTCGGATGCTTTGCCGACGCGGAGGCGGTTCGGCCTTCGGCAGCATCAGGGCAGATCTGTGCCGAACCGTCAGAGTGGACCGCACACCATCAGACCTCCCCGCTGCGCTGTCCGGTGCTTCCCCTGCCTTCAGCCTGACCAGGTTCACCTTGTTGGCCGTTCGCCATACGTGTCTGCGGTGCGCCGAGTCAGGTGCGCGGCGTGGGCGCCAGAGCTGCGGTGTCCGCGGGCAGGCTCGGGTCGGCGGCCCGGGCGAAGGCGTTCCGGCACCGCAAGGGGATGCGCGCGGCGGACATCCTGACCACGGACACCCTGTGGGGCCTGAGCGCCTCGGCGGCCCGTTCCTGGTTCGCCCGCTCGGACCGTCGGCTGACGCCCGAGCACCGGCACGATCCCCTACCACGAGCGCCTCGGCTTCGTGGCCCGCCCGGAAGAACCACCATCTGTCGAGCGACCACGGACGGCGGCCCGGTCTACTCCGTGTACATCGGGCGGGCCCGGGTACTCGGGCGTCAATTGATACTCGGGTCGCTGCACCGGCCACCCGGGGCCACCCTGGGAGGGAGCCCCCGGCCGGGTCCCTGCCGGGAGGGGTGGCGCCCAGCGGAGAGATCACTCGTCCGGAGGTGTACGAGATGGGCCTGCGCACCTGGGTCACCGAGTGGCCCGTGTACCGGCAGCTCACCGGGAACGACCCGCTCGGACGCGGGAGCGCCACCCGTTCCGCCCACACCGAGACCCTCCGGCCGCGCACCGACCGGGCCGACAGGGTCGTGCAGTCCGTCTGCCCGTACTGCGCCGTCGGCTGCGGTCAGCAGGTCTACGTCAAGGACGACCGCGTCGTGCAGATCGAGGGCGACCCGGACTCCCCTGTCAGCCGGGGCCGGCTGTGCCCCAAGGGCTCCGCCTCCCTCCAGCTCACCACCGGCGCCGCACGTCTGCACCACGTCCTCTACCGTCGGCCGCACGGCACGGACTGGGAGCCGCTCGACCTGGAGACCGCCATGGACATGGTGGCCGAGCGAGTGGTCCGGACCCGTGCCGAGACCTGGGAGTGGGAGCGCGATGGTGTCCGCACGGCGCGCACCATGGGACTTGCGAGCCTGGGCGGAGCGACCCTCGACAACGAGGAGAACTACCTGATCAAGAAGCTGCTCACCGGCCTGGGGGTCGTGCAGGTCGAGAACCAGGCTCGCGTGTGCCACAGCTCGACGGTCGCCGGCCTCGGTACGTCCTTCGGACGTGGCGGCGCCACGACCTTCATGCAGGATCTTCAGCATTCCGACTGCATCGTGATCCAGGGCTCCAACTACGCGGAAGCTCACCCGGTCGGCTTCCAGTGGGTCATGGAAGCCAAAGCGCGCGGAGCCAAGATCATCCACGTCGACCCCCGCTTCACCCGGACGAGCGCCCTCGCCGATCTGCACGTCCCGATCCGCGCCGGCAGCGACATCGTGTTCCTCGGGGCGCTGATCAACCACGTCCTGACCGAGGGCAAGGACTTCCGCGAGTACGTCCTGCGCTACACCAACGCGGCTTCGCTCGTGGGCGAGGACTTTCGCGACACCGAAGACCTGGGAGGCGTGTTTTCCGGATTCGACCCCGAGACCGGCACGTACGATCCCGACAGCTGGCAGTACGACGGCGCCGATGTGCAGGCCCCCGCGGGCGATCCCGACCAGCGCTACGAGGAACGAGTACGCCAGGCCGGCCGCTCGGAGGCGCACGGGTCCGGCGGCCCCCAGGCCCCAGGCCGGCCGCGGCGCGATGACACCCTCCGGCACGAGCGCTGCGTCTACCAGGTCCTCAAACGCCACTACGCGCGCTACACACCCGAGCTCGTCGAGGAGACCTGCGGCATCCCCCGGGCGACCTTCCTGGAGGTGTGCGACGCGCTCACCGCCAATTCCGGACGCGACCGGACCAGCGCTTTCTGCTACGCGGTCGGCTGGACGCAGCACACCGTCGGCTCCCAGTACATCCGTGCCGCCTGCGTGCTCCAGCTGCTGCTCGGCAACATCGGCCGGCCCGGCGGAGGCATTCAGGCGCTGCGCGGCCACGCCTCCATCCAGGGCTCCAGCGACATCCCCACCCTCTTCAACCTGCTGCCCGGCTACCTGCCCATGCCGCACGCCCACGCCCATGAGGACCTCGACGCCTTCATCGCCGCCAGCCGCACCGACAAGGGCTTCTGGGGCAACATGCGCGCCTACTTCGTCAGTCTCCTCAAGGCGTACTACGGCGATGCCGCCACCGCCGACAACGATTTCTGCTTCGACCACCTGCCCCGTCTGACCGGCTCGCACAGCACGTACGAGACCGTCATGGCGCAGCTCGACGGCGAGTGCAAGGGGTATTTCCTCATGGGGGAGAATCCGGCGGTCGGCTCCGCCAACACCCGCCTCCAGCGCCTGGGGATGGCGCAGCTCGACTGGCTCGTGGTGCGCGACTTCTCCCTCATCGAGTCCGCGACGTGGTGGAAGGACGGCCCCGAGATCGCCACGGGTGAGATGCGCACCGAGGACATCGGCACCGAGGTCTTCTTCTTCCCCGCCGCCGCACACACCGAGAAGTCCGGCTCCTTCACCAACACCAACCGCTGGGTCCAGTGGCACCAGGCCGCTGTCGAACCCGAGGGCGAGGCGCGCAGCGACCTGTGGTTCATGTACCACCTCGGACGCCGCGTCAAGGAGCTCCTCAAGGACTCCACCGACCGCCGGGACCGGCCCGTCCAGGACCTCACGTGGGACTACCCCGTGGAGGGCCCGCTGCGCGAGCCCGTCGCCGCCGCCGTGCTCGCCGAGATCAACGGCCACGGACCGGACGGCACCCCGCTGTCGGCCTACACCCAGCTGACGGACGACGGCTCCACGAAGTGCGGCTGCTGGATCTACTGCGGGGTCTACGCGGACGGCGTCAACCAGGCCGACCGCCGCAAGCCGCACAGCGAGCAGAGCTGGACCGCACTGGAGTGGGCCTGGGCCTGGCCCGCCAACTGCCGCATCCTCTACAACCGGGCCTCCGCCGACCCTGAGGGCCGGCCCTGGAGCGCTCGCAAGGCTTATGTGTGGTGGGACAGCGACGCCGGCCGCTGGACGGGGCACGACGTGCCCGACTTCATTCCCGGCCTCGACCCGGCGCACGTCCCGCCCGAGGACGCCGTCGGGCCCGAGGCGCTGCGCGGCGACGACCCGTTCATCATGCAGGCCGACGGCAAAGGCTGGCTCTACGTTCCCGCGGGGCTGGAGGACGGGCCGCTGCCCACGCACTACGAGCCGCAGGACTCGCCCTTTCCCAATCTGCTGTACCCCGACGTCGGCCGGTCGCCGGTCCGCAGGACCCTGCCCCGCGAGGGCAACCGCTACCACCCGAGCGGCAACGAGCCGGGCGCCGAGGTCTACCCGTACATCGTCACCACCCACCGTCTGACGGAGCACTTCACCGCAGGGGGCATGAGCCGCTGGTCGCCCTATCTGAGCGAACTGCAACCGGAGTTCTTCTGCGAACTGTCCCCGGAGCTGGCGGCCGAGCGCGGTCTGGAACACGGCGGCTGGGCCACCGTCATCACCGCCCGCAACGCCATCGAGGCCCGCGTCCTGGTCACCGAACGGCTCCGGCCGCTGATCGTGCACGGCCGCCCCGTGCACCAGATCGGGATGCCTTTCCACTGGGGGCCCAATGGCGTCGTGACCGGCGACGCGGCCAACGAGCTGATGGCCATCTCGTTGGACCCCAACGCGCACATCCAGGAGGACAAGGCGCTCACCGCCGACATCAGGCCCGGACGCCGGCCACGCGGCGCCGCCCTGCCCGCACTCGTGGCCGAGTACCGACGCCGCGCGGGCATCACCGAGCACACCGGAGTGGAGGAGAGCACATGACGGCCGACCCCGTGCCGGAGGCCGGATCCGAGCCCGAGGGCCGGTCCCTGTTCGACCGGCTCCTGTACGGCCCCGAGTCCGACCCGGCCGGCGACGCCGGATACGAGGACGCCCCGCCCCGCGTCGGGTTCTTCACCGACACCTCGGTATGCATCGGCTGCAAGGCGTGCGAGGTGGCCTGCAAGGAGTGGAACGCCCTCCCCGAGGACGGCCTCTCCCTCACCGGCATGTCCTACGACAACACCCAGGGTCTCGGGGCGTCCACCTGGCGGCACGTCGCCTTCATCGAGCAACAAAAGCCCGTGCGCACCGGCCCGCCCGAGCCGGAGGGCCGCACCCTGCTGCCCCTCGCCGACGGCCGCCCGGCACCGGCCGAGCCGTCCCAGGAGCCCGGCGGAATGCGGTGGCTCATGTCCTCCGACGTGTGCAAGCACTGCACCCATGCGGCCTGCCTCGATGTCTGCCCCACCGGCTCGCTCTTCCGCACCGAGTTCGGGACGGTGGTGGTCCAGGAGGACATCTGCAACGGCTGCGGCTATTGCGTGCCGGCCTGCCCCTACGGTGTGATCGAGCAACGGGCCGAAGACGGCCGGGCGTTCAAATGCACGATGTGTTACGACCGGCTCGGGGCCGGGCAGGAACCCGCCTGCGCCAAGGCGTGCCCCACAGATTCCATCCAGTTCGGCCCACTCGACGAACTGCGGGAACGCGCCGCCCTCCGCGTGGAACAACTCCAGGGGTCCGGTGTACCCGAGGCGCGTCTGTACGGACACGAACCGGACGACGGAGTGGGCGGTGACGGTGCCTTCTTCCTGCTCCTGGACGAACCCGAGGTCTACGGTCTGCCGCCGGCGCCCGTCGTGACCACCAGGGACCTGCCCGCGATGTGGAAACACGCGGGCGTCGCCGCCGTGTCCCTGCTCGCCGCAGGGGCCCTCTCCCACGTGCTGCCCGCCCTCGGCCGAGCTGCGGGCCTGCGGAAAGGACGCCGATGACCTCATCCCCCGACGGCCCGCGCGCATCGCGCCATAAGGGTCCTGGCCGCAAGCGACCGGGCGAAGAACTCATGGTCCCCCGCGCCGAGTTCCGGTCCTATTACGGCAGGCCCGTCATCAAGGCACCGTCCTGGGCGCCCCGTGACATCGCCGGCTACTTCTTCCTCGGCGGTCTCGCGGGAGCCGGATCGGTCCTCGCCGCAGGCGCCCACTTCACCGGACGTCCCGTCACCGCGACCGCGCTCAAGGTGTCCTCCCTCGGGGCCCTCGGCCTCTCCGTGGCCGCACTGATCAATGACCTCGGGCGCCCCTCACGGTTCACGAACATGCTGCGGGTGTTCAAGCCGACCTCGCCGATGAGCGTCGGCTCGTGGCTGCTGGGCGTCTACGGGCCGGCCGCGGGACTCGCCGCCGTCACCGCCGTCAGCGGCACCTTCCGGCGCGTGGGTACCGCCGCGACCCTCGGCGCGGCGCTCACCGGCCCCGCCGTCGCCTCGTACACCGCCGTCCTCGCAGCCGACACCGCCGTTCCCGCCTGGCACGGCGCGCACCGCGAACTCCCCTATCTCTTCGCGGCCTCCGCGACCGCCGCGGCCTCGGGGATGGCCCTCGTGGCCGGACCGGTCCGGGAAACGGGGCCCGCCCGATGCGCCGCTGTGCTCGCGGCCGCCGGAGAACTCGCCGCGAGCACGGCCGCCGAACGTCGCCTGGGCAGCGTTGCCGAGACGTGGCGGGAAGGGCGGGCGGGCACGCTGCTTCGCGGCGCCCGCGCGCTCATCGTGGGCGGTGCGGTGACGGGAGCCACGGCTCCGTTCCTGGGACCCGCCGCACGACCCACCGCCTGTGTCGCCGGACTGGCCCTGCTCGCCGGCTCGGCCTGCACCCGCTTCGGGGTCTTCGCGGCGGGCGTCGCCTCGGCCGAGGACCCCCGGCACACCGTCGTACCGCAACGCGAACGACTCGACCGGAAGCGTGCCGCGCAGGAGAACGACGAAGCGTACGCCCCGGACAAGGAGTGAACCGTGCAGATCGGCTACAAACTCGCTGCCGAGTCCTTCGGTCCCCAAGAACTGGTACGCCAGGCCGTGCTCGCGGAGCAGGCCGGATTCGACTTCGTCGAGATCAGCGACCACTACCACCCCTGGCTGGACGTCCAGGGCCACTCCCCCTTCGCCTGGACGGTGCTCGGGACGATCGGCGCCAAGACCGAACGCATCGGTCTGGCGACCGGAGTCACCTGCCCCACGGTCCGCTACCACCCCGCGATCATCGCGCAGGCGGCAGCGACCCTCGCCCTGCTCTCCGACGGTCGTTTCACGCTCGGTGTGGGCTCGGGGGAACGGCTCAACGAGCACGTGACCGGAGAAGGGTTCCCCAACTCCGTACCTGAGCGGCACGCACGGCTGCGGGAGGCACTGGAGATCATCAGGCTGCTGTGGAGCGGCGGCTACCAGTCCTACGACGGCCGGCATCTGAAGCTGGACGACGCCCGCGTCTTCGACCTCCCCCAGGAACTCCCGGAGATCGCGGTGGCCGCCGGCGGCCCCGCCGCGGCCCGCCTCGCCGCCGAGCTCGGAGACGGGCTCTTCGCCACCGAGCCCACGGGCGAGACGGTGGAGGCATACCGCCGTGCGGGCGGCGACGGCCCGCGGTACGCCGAGGTCCCCATGGCCTGGGCTCCCCACGCGCGCACCGGGGCACAGGCCGCCCTGGAGACCTCACGGTGGGCGATGACCGGGTGGAAGGTGATGAGCGAGCTGCCCAACCCGACGAACTTCGAGGCCGCCACCGCCACCGTGCGCGAAGAGGACATGCTGTCCACCTTCGCCTGCGGAACCGACCCCGCGAGGTTCCTGGAAGTGGCGCAGCCCTTCGTGGACGCGGGCTTCGACCGGCTCGTGACGCACAACGCCGGGCCGGACCCGGACGGGTTCATGGACTTCTACCGAAGTGAACTGGACCAGCGGCTCCGCGGCTTGAAGCCCGCCGCCACCTCCTGACCCGCCCGCATTCTCAGCTAGCTCGGCCCCACCAGGAAGCCCGAGGCGATGAGTACGGCCGCACCGGCCCCGTAGCAACAGGTGCTTGCCCTCGCTGGACGGAACGGGCGACTCCTCACCCCCGCGCGTGCACGGGCATGACCGTTCGCGTATCGGGTACCGGCGTGAGTGCCGTTCCTTACGGCGGATCGATCTTCAATTCCGCCTCTGTGCAGGCGCGGAACGCGGGGCGCCTACTTACCTCGGCCGGTGAGGTAGTCGCGTACCCGGTCCACCATTCCCAGACCCGGGGCGAGCAGCTTGTTGGCCGGCGGTGTGCTGGGAGCGTTGGGGTGCGGGCGGGTGGGGGCGCTCTTCTTCGCCTGCCGGACCTTGTTGCCCAGCTCCTCCAGGACGTAGGGATGCACGTGCGTGCGCAGTTGGGCGAAGAGGTGATTCTCCTCGTCGCCCACGTGGGCGGTCACCTCGGTACGCAGCTTCACTACCAGCCGGTCGAAGTCGAGATCATCGGCCTCACGCTGCTGGAGGTCGTCGAGGAGCTGTTCGATGCGCGCGTGGTCAGCGAGTTCCTTGTCCGCCAGCGCGTCCCCCTCCTCCAGGTGCTCACGCACCGCGGGGTAGAGGTACTCCTCCTCGGCTACGGAGTGCCGCACCAGCTCGATCGTCAACGCATCCACCAGACGCTTGCGGTCCGCACTCCCTGGAGGAGCGTCTTCGAACTGTTTGAACAGCTCATCGACCTCCCGGTGGTCGGTGGTCAGCTCCGCGATCACATCACCGCCATGCCCCACGGCACACCGCCTTTCACCGTGCAGCCGGCACATCACCGGCCGTCCCCTCAGGGGTTCCCGGACCTTCAGGGAAATCACACCGCTGGGCGTCCCATTGACCCGCCTGAGGGACGGAGGGCGTGGCGAGCAGACACCGTCCGCCCGGGAGAAGGGACGATCAGCGTGGGTGCGCTGCGTACCGCGCCCATCGTCCCGGTCTCCATCGACCGGCGGTCCTGCGCCTGCCCCCACTTCAGGGGCCTTGGGCGCAGGGCCGACGACACCACACTGGCCTTCGTCGCAGGGCTTGTTCCTGATCACTCGGCGGTGTGAGCGCCCCTGTCCCTGGACGAAGCAGGGGCGGCTCTCACAAGCCCAGCTGCCAGACACCAAGGGCCTGCGCCCAGGCCGGCAGCCACGCGCCGAGAGGACTCAATCGACCACGCGAAACCAAGCAGCCTGGGCACAAAACGCTAGCGGCTCAGTACGCAAAAATCGGCAGCACCACGGCCCGCGATCGCCGACCAGCAGTGTCGTGGACACCGGTAGGTGCCGCACTGTCTTTGTGGAAGTTGAAACGCCCGAGGAGGCCATCGAGGTCGGGCGCCGTCTGGTGGACGAAGGCGTGCAACTGATCGAGCTGTGCGGTGGGTTCGGGCCGGTGTGGGCCGGTCGTGCCATCGAGGCGATTGACGGTGCGGTCCCCGTTGGCACGGTTGGCTACGGTCCCGAAGCGGTCGATCAAGTACACGCGATCTTTTCCTGACCCGCCGGAGGCGGCCGACGCCGAGGACGACGAGACGGCGGAGGACTGAGGCAGACGGCCGAGTTTGCGCCCACCGGGTGAATCGCGGCGCCGCTCGGCGCCACAGTCCGTAACCGTACGGACCCTCACCAGCTGATCCTGGCCAACCGCAGGTCCGGCTCCGGGAACGGCGGGTTAGCGGTGGGTGAAGCGGGTGGTGAGGGTGACGGTGGTGAGACCTTTGATCATTCCGGCCTTGTTCCAGCCCATCCCGAAGTCGTTGCGGTCGATGGTGACCTCGCCGCTGAGGGTCACGTCGTTCGGGCCGGCGGCAGTGGCGCGGGCGGTGAAGGTGAGCGGGCGGGTCGTACCGAGCACAGTGAGGCGGCCAGTGACCTTGGCGGTTCCGGCGCCGTCGGTGACGACGCCGGTGGCCGTGAAGGTGAACGTCGGATACCTCTCGACATCGAAGAAGTCCGCGGAGCGCAGGTGAGTGTCGAGCTTGGCCTGCTTGCTGAGGATCGACGCCGCCTCGATGGTCAGCGTGCCGTGCGCGGAACCGTCGGGGTCGATTTCGCCTTCGCCGCTGAGCTTGGTGAAGACGGCCTTGATCGTGGCCAGCCCCCACATCGACTTGTGCTTGATCTCCACTGATGACGTGGTCGCGTCCAGGACCCAGAGGCCGGCGCTGAGGTCGGACAGTCTGGTGGAGGGCTGGGCGCGGTTGATGCTGTGGTTCGTCATGGCGATCGCCTTTCAGGGTGGGGCAGGGAGTGAGATTTCGGGTGGCGTGTGGGCTTCGCGGGCTCGTGCGTTCAGCGGCTGGTCCCGCCTCGTGGCGCGGCCGCGGTGGATGGTGGGGCAGGGGTTGGGGGCCTTCGGTGTTGTGTTGCCCGACGGTTCCCGCACCGCCGGGCAACACCACGGGTCAGGCGAGGCCGATCTGCTGGTAGAAGGTGAGGTTGTCCCAGAAGAGGAACTCTTCCTCCATCACTCCGTTCTTGTTCCAGATGCCGACCGTGGCCATGTTGATAGCGATCCGGTCCCACTGCTGACCGGAGTAGACGACGAAGTCCAGTTCGTCGAAGACCTTGAGGTGCTTGCGCTCCGTATCGGTCAGGTGGGCCGGCCAGAGCGACTCGGCCTGCGGGGTGGAGGCGGGTCACCGAACAGTTCCCGGTCGCCCGTGGTCGCGGCTGCCAGGTCGGTTCCGCTGGTTACCGCGGTGATGGCGAGGGCGCCCAGGGCAGCGGCGCCCGCACCTCTAAGGACGTTACGGCGGTCAATCATGTCGATTCCTTGTCTACAAGATCACCCGGAGGAAGGGTGAGTCCTTGGAAGGCGGCTCTCGCCACAGTCGCAGCCTGGGGCCGCTTAGGGCTCCCATCAGGGGATTACTCATCCGGTAGCTTGAAGCTTCAACCTCGAAGCTAGCCCGCCAAACTTGAAGCGTCAAGCGAGGTGCCGTGAATTTGACTTGAAGAATCAAGCTAGGATGGGGCCATGGACACGCATGAACCCCGCTGGCTGAACGCCGAGGAGAGGCAGACCTGGCTCTCCCTGACCGCCATGGTGATCAACCTGTCGAACGCGCTGGACACCCAGTTGCAGCGCGACGCCGGGATCAGCCACTTCGAGTACCAGGTCCTCGCCACCCTGTCCGAGGCCGCCGAGCGCACCATGCGCATGAGCGACCTGGCGATCCGCACCAACAGCTCGCTCTCCCGCCTCTCCCACGTGGCAAAGCGCCTGGAGAAGCAAGACTGGGTGCGCCGCACCCCCGACCCGGACAACGGCCGCTACACCCTGGCCATCCTCACCGAAACAGGCTGGGAAAAGGTCGTCGCCACCGCCCCGGGCCATGTCGACGAGGTCCGCCGCCTCGTCTTCGACCCCCTCACCCAGGCCCAGCAGCGCACCCTGCGCGCCATCGGCCACCGCGTCAACCAGGCCATCGCCCCCACCGACACCTGCCGCCCGGACTGACGATGCGCCTCACACATCGGCCGCCCGCCCCGCAAGAGACTCACCGCGCCCTCGATACGCAATCCGGCACTGCACATGACCCTGGCCATGCTCGCGCCAGGCCACCACCATGCGCTGCCACTGCAACCGGCGCACCGGCGGTCACGAAATCCCGCCAGGTGACGGATCGTCAACTCGCTTTACTCAGAAACAGGCTCCTGACCCGCAGGAAATGCGAGCTGCAATTGAAGTGCTAAGTGAGCAGTTTTTTACCTGACAAACAGGAACCCTCAGCATTGACCCCGAGTTCCTCTTCATTTGCCACCCCGCCTACGGGAATCGCTCTTCCAACTTGATCTCGCAGCGCAAAGCGGTTCACGAACCACTCAAAGTCATGCATGAGACTCTTGGAAAGCTGTTCGCGGCGCCGCCAAGCATCCCGCTGTTCAAGCAGTCGCAGTGCTTCCTGGATGTACTCCAGGGACTCCGAGGAATGAAGCCGCACCATCTCCAAGATCATTAGATCCGGCAGGTGAGCCACTCCGAATCGCATGCAATTGTGAACAAGGGCGGTGCGTACCGAGGTAATGAAATTATTGCACTCATGTGGAGTTTTGAACTGGTGAGTGATCTCGATGTCGGATGCAAGGAGGATCTCGGCGCCACTGCGCCATGCCCGTACGCTGAACTCCGGTTCAAAACCACCATAGTGCAGCATTCCCTCATCGTAGCCGCCGATGCGCTCAAACAGGGAACGCTCCATCACGGTGCCAGCGGACGATGCGATCTGGACGTGCGGCGCCGAGCCGGGCGGACTGGTATTCCAGCGCGTTCCCATATATGGCACGACTAGGCGACAACCATAGCCCTGCCAGGAATGATCCTGATTTCGGATGGTTGCCGCCAGGATCCGCTGCGGCTTGATGAGGTTACCCACTTGCCGATCCCACGCTGGTGAGAACTGCACGTGAGCGTCGGTGATGAAGACTACGTCGCCACGGGCGTGCTGAACGGCCAGGTTGCGCGCTGCCCCAACACCCAGGTGTACATCTGAACGGATGACTCGTGCCTGGACCCGGCCAGCTAGCGCGCCGATATCTGGCCGGGTCGCAGGCTGCGAGCAGTCATCAACGATGACTACTTCGATGTCGCGAGGTGATTCACAGGTCTCTACGGCTGACACGACAGTCTGCGCCACGCGGGCGCCTTCGTCGCGCGCTGGAAAGACGATGCTGATTGTCGGCGCGCTCCGCACGGCAAGTCAGCAGTCGACAATAGTGATTGGTGTGGTGGTTTGGTTAGCCTCGGGCCGGGCCTTGTCGATGACCATCAACACGTCTGAGTTTTCGAGGCGCTGCCGCTCGGCATCGGACAATTTGTACCGCTCTGCGAACGCCTGCGGGTCATCCCGCAATAGGCGGATCACCGCATTCTCTCTGCATGCGGCTTCGAGGACTTCGCGCAGCTTCTCCTCGCGGACCTGGCTCATGTCGTTTCCTCTCCTTAGATGCGTGGACTCTCTGTACATACGGTGCGGGAATCCCGCCACCGTACGGTCGGGGCGAGTCGCTGACCATAGGCCGCGATGCGGTCTCGGTACGGCAGCAGGTCACCGATCATGTTTCGGACAACCTCATCGATCGGTAGCGACGGGCGGAATCCCAGTGCCCGCAAGTGATTACTGTCCGGGCAGTAGTGATGAGCTTCGTCTTCCACCCGCGGGTTTTCTTGATGCCGGATCTCGGGGGTGAGACCGCATCTCTCACCAGCCGCCCCCACGATCAGCGCCAATTCGTTGATGGACAAGACCTCGCGCAACTGGTTGAAGACCCTGTACTCTCCTGCGGCTGGTGGGTTGTCGATAGCCAGGCCCAGACACTGCATTGAGTCGGAAAGCGACAGAAACCCTCGCTTTTGCGTGCCTTGGCCATAGGGCATAATCGGTTGACTGATTACCGCTTGACAGCAGAACCTGTTAAGCGCAGTACCGAAAGCCTCATCGAAATCCAGGCGGGTATTCAGTCGGGTGTCAGGGTTGCACCAGGTGCCATATACGACGCCTTGCATAACGTCAGTTGCTCGCAGCCCCCAGAGCTGGCAGGCGAAGGCAACGCTGTGAGAGTCGAATACCTTGCTCCAGTGGTACCACGAGCCGGCCTGGCGGGGAAACGGGAGCCTTTCGCGCCGGCCACGGTACTCGACCTCAAAAAATCCCTCGGGAATATCCAAGTCGGGTGTGCCGTACTCGCCCATCGTTCCCAACTTGACCAGATGGGCCTCCGGGCACTGATCACGCATGGCAAAAAGCAGGCTCAAGGTTCCCGAGACGTTGTTACGTTGCACGAAGTCTGCGTGCTGGAAATCAATCATCGAGTACGGTGCGGATGGGCACTCGGCGAGATGCACAACCGTATCGGGCTGAAATTCGGCTAGGGCGGTGCGCAGTGCCGAATGGTCGAGCATGTCAAGTGCGAAGAACTGAAGCGGCTCGTCGAAGTGCTCAGAGAAAGCTGCCAGTCGCTCGTCCAGCGGCGCGATGGGGATTGCACTGACGGAGCCCATTTCATCGACCCAAACCCTGCGCAGCAGAGCATCCGCGCCGCCAATGGTGTGACCCCGACGCGCCAGATGCTGCGCCAGGCTCCAGCCTAGGTATCCGTCTACGCCGGCGATGAAAACCCGCACGAGCAGTCTCCAATGTGCCATGAAGGTAGAACGCGACCCTAGATGCTCAGCGGTCTCACCAGAGTAGCGCCAGCAAGTTCATGAACAGCTTGCCCCGATCGAGAGGAACCTGCTACCGGCGAAGTTGGTTTTGCTGCATTCGGGCGACTGATGAGCGGTGCCGACGCGCGACCAGGATCATCCCGCTGCCACTACAGCCGGCCACACCTCGTCCTCGTTGCGGCTGTGGAAGTAGGCGCGGATCGTCGGTCCCAGCTCGGCCAGACCGCAGTCGCTCCAGCGGCGGATGGTGTCGGGCGCTTCGACGAGGTGGCGGGCCGGGTCGAGGGCGCTCAGCAGGGCATGGCGGTCTCGGTAGCGGCGCTGCCGGAGCGAGCCGTGCTGGATGACCTCCACGTCGGTCTCGGCGGCGACGGGCTGCCGCCCGTCGGTCCAGGCGCGGGCCTGCGCCAGCCAGGCGTCGGTCTCTGCGAGGAGCGCGGGCGACCAGACCTGGGGGATGAATGACTGGCGGCGGACGACGGGCATGGGCGTGTGGTCTGCCAAGGCGTACGCGAAAACCGAGTCGCCGCCGCCGACGAGCGCGTAGTCGAAAAGTCCGGGGCCTTCGGTGAAGAATTCACGGGCCGCTCCCCAAGCCACCCCGTGCGCGCCAAGCTTGCCGGGCCACAGGGCGCTGGGGAGAGAGTGGGTGCAGAGACCCTCAAAGGTGCGGTAGCGGGCCTCGCGGAACGCCTGCACGAGGGGAGCCCGAGTGAAGGCATCAGCGACCGCCTGGGGCCAGTCGGGGGTGATGACCATGTCGTTGTCCGCCCAGACGATGTGCGTGTACCGGCCGGGGAGGCGACGGGCCGCCAGGTTGATCAGCCGTTCCTTGTGCCACATATATGGGCAGGTCTCGCTCCAGTACGCGATGTTGGCGTCCAGCGGCGGCACCTCACCGGCGCCGGTGAGGTAGACGTGCTCGGCGATTCCGGCACGGCGGAATGCCTCAAGGCTTCGGGCCAGCTTTCGCGGGTGGGACCGATACCCGGCCGGGTTGAAGTAGGGAACCAGGACGGCGATCCCGTCAGTGCGCATTCGTACCTCCTTCGGTGGGCCCTCGGTGTCCAATCTCTGGCCCTTGTGGAGAGCTGGCTACTTCGGGTCACGGAGGTTTAGGCCAGACGGGGGAAGGCGGGCACGCGCGATCCCGTCGGTTCGTCCGTCGTGGCGATCCGCAGACCCTGCGCCCCGCAGTTGGTCGACGGCCAGGCCATGTACTCCGTGTGCCAGCAGATCGCGGAGCTCGTCAGCACGGTCAGGCACCACGCCTGTTCGTTCTACTGCTCAGGCCGGCGGCGGGGAATCCCGGCCCGTGGCGGCGGTCATCGACCCGGTCGGGTTGCTGATCTCTTCGACAGCGACAGAAAACTGTGGTCCCAGGCCGTCTGTCGGGCGCCTCAAGGTTGCCTGACGGGTGCCTGACGAACGGCGAAGGGCCCGTGCGACACCGAGTCGCACGGGCCGCATGGCCGGCTATCTGCTCACCGGCCAACTACCTGCTCAGAACAGCCCCTTGTAGCCCTGCCAGCCGGTCGTGACCTGCGTACGGGCGCTGAACGACCCCTTGCCGTCACCGTTGTTGCGGTAGACGTTGCCGCTGGTGTCGCGGGCGACGAGGTCCGTCTTGCCGTCGCCCGTGATGTCTCCGACACCCACGATGGCGTTGTACGAGGAGCCCCAGTCGGTGAAGACCGCGACCCGGCTCTTGAACTGCCCGTCCGCCGTACCGTCATAGCGGTACAGCGTCCCGTCCGTGTGGCGCGCCAGCAGGTCGCCGTAGCCGTCGCCGTTCAGGTCACCGGCCCCGATGAGATGGGTGTACGCCGTCCACGCCGTGCGGATCTTCGTCCGCGCCTTGAAACCACCCGCGCCGTCGTCCGCGTAGAGGTAGACATCCCCGGTGGAGGACTGGCGGGCAATCAGGTCGGTGCGCCCGTCACCGGTGAGGTCACCGGGGGCCGTCAGTACGTTGTACTGATCCCAGCCGGTGCTGAGGATGGTGTGCGAGCTCGACGGGGTGTAGCCGCCACCGGCGCATTTGCCTGTGTAGCGGCGGAGTTCGCCGCCGGGCATCCGGACCAGCAGGTCGTTGCAGCGGTCCTCGCCCAGGTCGCCGAACGGGACCGCGACCGTGCCGGCCGGCCAGCCGCTGCCCGACGCCTTGCTGCCGAACGCGCCCGTGCCGTTGCCGTAGTGCGTGGTCAGGTACCCGGACGAGCTGAGCGTCATCAGGTCGCCGGCGCCGCCGTTGAGGTCGTGGAAGGCGCGCATGCCGCCGGTGAGGCTGAACGTGCCGGTCAGCGACAGGTCTGCGCCGGAGCCGTCTTCGGGAGCGGCGCTCAGCTGCCAGGTGTAGGTGCCGTCGACCGCCCACCTGCCGGAGTCCGTACGGCCGTCCCAGCTGGTCTTCAGGGCAGCGCCGCTGCGTGCCGCGTCGAGCGTACGCACGACCTTGCCCGCACGGTCCTTGAGGGTGACCTTGGCGTCGGTGGCGGGCTTGGAGAGCTGCCAGGCCGCCTGCCACGTCGGGGCGGTGGCGGACTTCAGGTTCACCGAGGTCCCGACCCGCGACTCGATCTTCGTCAGCGGGGAGGTCGGCACCCCGGGGTCGAAGATCTGGAGGTCCTTCCTGTTGTCCGCGAGGAAGGCGATGCCGGTGCCGAAGCGGTCCGCATCGAGGTACTTGCCCGACGCCCATTCCGGTGTCTGGGCGATGGTCCTGGTCGCGTCCCCGATGGGCGTCACCAGCAGCCGCTGGTTGTCGGTGTCGTGGGTGAGGAGGTAGCCGTCGCCGAGCGTCCCCGTGGAGGGCCCGCGCCACTGCTCCTTGGACACGCGGTCGTACACACCGTGGCCGCCCGAGATGTTCAGCTTGCAGTCCCAGGACACCCAGCGGCCGACGGCCTGTACGTCCACCGCGACGCAGTCGTCGCCGGTCTGCACCGTGTCGGTCGCGCCGCTCTTGAGGTCGAGGGACGTGAGTGTGCCCGTGGTCTCGCCCGCCCGCCAGAGTTTCGTGCCCCATACGGCCAGTCCACCGCGGCCCTTGTACGCACGGATCACCTTGGCGCCGCCCGTGGCCTCAAGGTCGACCACGTACTGGACGTCGCTGTCCTGGCGCCGGCGGTCGCCGAAGACCACGTAGCGGCCGGAGGCGGAGGTCACCCAGGTGCGGACGTCCGCCGGCAGCTGCTCGCCGGTGGCCGGGTCCGCCGGCTGCACCACCGTCTTCTTGCCGCCGGGAGCCACCACCTCCAGTGCGTAGCGGCCGTCATCGCCCTTGGCCGTCAGCGCGTACCGGCCGTCACCGGTGCCCGTGACGTACGCGGCGTAGAACTCCTTCTGGGCGTCCCCGGTGGCCTGCGGATCGGGCTGTGCCAGCAGCGAGCGGTCGCCGGCCGATGGCGTGCCGCCGAGTTTGGTGTCGCGCCGGTAGAGGGAGGCGAGGTAGTTGCTGTCCCGCTCCGTGGTGACCAGCTGTCCCGCGGTCAGCGAGACCTCGTCCACCGCCGCGCGCTTGACCGCCACATCCCGCAGCTTGGTCACCGTGAGGCTGCCGTCGTCGGCGGCCGTCACCTTGCGCACGGCCCAGTCCTGTGCCGAGTCGCCACCGGTGACGATGACGCCGCCGCCGGGTACTTGGGCCATCTGCGCCTGTGCGTGCGGCAGCAGCGTCCTGGCCTCGCCGCCGTCGAGCGGGACGGCCTTGAGCGGCTCGCCCCGGCGCTGGAGCAGGTCGCCGTCCTTCTCCGGCACGTCCCAGGCCGTCAGCAGCGAACCGCCCACGAGCCCGATCCGCGCGGTGCCTTCGCCGCCGGCCGGCAGCGGCACCTTGGTTTCCGGGCCGTCCAGGGCGTCCCGGCCCAGCACACGCACGGTGGTGTTCCCGCCCTCGGGCGAGTACCAGGCGAGGCGGGTGCCGGAGAACACCACACGGGCGCCGGCTCCACCCGTCGCGCCCGGCAGGATGGGCCGTACCCTCGCCGACTCCAGGTCCAGCAGGCCGAGGCCATGGGTGCCGTCGGGCGCCGCGTACCAGATCGCCACCGAACGGGTGTCGCCGCCGAGCACGGTGTCGTAGCGCTCCACCCAGCCGTTCAGCCCCGTGACCGGGGTGTCCGACAGGCCGTCGGCCGTCTTCCGCAGGATGTGCAGACCGTTGATCGCGCCGACCTCATCCCGGGTGGCGGTGAGCACGGCGTCGCCGAAGCTGCCCTTGAAGATCTGTCCGGCGGGCAGGGTCAAGGTCGTGGACGTGCCCGCCTGCATGTCCTTCAGCGTCACGCGGTCCGTGAAGGAGGCGCTGACGATGTCGGACGCGGTGGCGGTGACGGTGTCCGAGGCGGGGCCGGCGAACGTGGCGCTCCCGCCGTACGTCGCCCACTGATAGTCGCCCAGCGCGGCGGCTGTGGCCGACTCGCGCCGCTCCAGCACGCCCGTGGTACCGGCGCCGTAGACAGGGTTGCCGGTCGGCACGTAACGGTCGGGCGCCGCGATGACCAGCGGGGCGGACTCGGCCTGTGCCTGGGAGAGAAGCAGGGATGCGCCTCCGGCCGCGAGACCGAGCGCAACGGTCGCGGCGATTCCACCGCGTATGAGGGTGCGTCTATGACCTGGTTTGTGGCGTGCAGCCACGGCATACCTCCAGCTGAGGGGAGAACGAGGGCGGCTATGCATCGCGGAATGGGGGTCGTCGCGGCGCCAGCCTCTCGAAAGCTGGGGGACGATAACACGGCCTGACCAGCCAAGTCGATGCAAGTCGAGGCAGGACACGGCTCGTCCGGCACGCGTGACGAATGACGCTTACGCATGGTCCGAGGGCTCATCGCGGGGGCCTTGGGACCGCTGGAAACGTCATCGGTCGAGGCGTCCTCGGCCTCTTGCGGCACCTCGGCCGACTGACCGCACTCCGCAACGATGCACCACTTCTGCCCAAATTCGCCCACCGACAGTGAACTACATCACTTTCCGCGACAGCGCTGTGATGTTTCACCAACGGGCGGCGCTGGATGCTTTGGGTCGCATGTATGGCGGCTGCGCTCAAAGCTGGGACAAGAGGCGATAAGGATGAGTATGCGGGCAGCACGTCATCGGCGTTCGGTGAAGGGCCGTGTCATCGCCGGGGGTTCCGCCGCCGTGGCGGTGGGGGGCGCAGTGACAGTGGCGGTGACGTTGTCTGCCCAGGCCGCGTGGTCTTCGGCGTGGAAGGTATCCGCCAGGGGCTGGACAGCCGACGATTCACCCTGGGTCTCGGTCGACCGGCAAGGTGACCTCCCCGGTGAACACGGACGTGCTGGAGACCCTGTTCAGCGAGGTGGACGGTCCGCTCCGCATCGCCTGTCGGAGCGTTCCGTCCCAGATCGGAGCGACAACGACCAAGCTCACCCGCTCCCTCGTGGAGGCTGGGCAAGAGGCACGCAGCCGCTTGCTCCCAGCCCGCCGGAAGCGGAACTGCCCGCGGGCGATCAAGAAGCCCAACCGGTGGCTCGTGCTGCGGACCCGCGCCAGATGAGGAGCGGTCGAGCCCGACCGCTGGGTCCTCAACCAGACCAAGAAGGCCAAGACCAACGGGCGGGGGCCGAACCTGTCACCACCCTAATGCCGCATCAGCCATCGTTCGCCCTGGTGCGACATCGCCCCCCGCCACCGGCCGGCAGGCATCAGCTGCCACAGTTGGGGGATGAACGGAGACTTCTTGGCCCGGCACCATGACCAGTTGACTGCGTGGCTGAGGGACGGAAAGGCCGAAAGCCTCAACGCATTCCTGGGCGCACACCACGAGTCCTTCGTGCTCGTGACGACAGATGGAGCGATCCTCGACCTTGAGACGCTGCGAGAATCCCTGCGTAGTGCGGGCGGCAGCCAGCCTGGCTTGTCGATCCAGGTCGAGGAAGTCACCAGTATCACCCCCGAGGTGTACCGGTTCCTGGAGCGCCACATCGTGGACGGCTCCGTCGTGGACGTGCGGGTGGTGACTGCCGTAATGGAGGACGGATTGCTGCTCAGCGTGCAGGAGACTGCCCGTCGGTAGCGGAACCAGCGGACGTCACGCTTCAGCAGTATCGATCTCGCGTGGCACGGACTCGTTCTACCACCCGTATTGCCTGCAATACCTCACCGCCCGAGCCAGCATCCGAACGGCATGTCACGTCACGTCACGTCGCAACAGGGCAGGCAACATTGCCTGATACAGCACTAGATATAGACGACGCGAACGACGGTGATGGTCAGCACGGCGTTGCTGACGTAGCAGCGGACCACGACCCCGCTGACGGTGGCCTCGCGCCGGTCGGCTCGGCCTTGACCGGCGTGGACCCGTGCCCATAGGGGTCGGCGGCCAGACGCTGCATGCCGGTATCGAAGGCGGTCCGTAACGCGCGGGGCATCGCCTGGCGGGCCTGGCCGGTGTGCGGGGCGTACTGGACGCGGAAGCGGCTCACGCCACCTCCGAGCCGGGTGTTCCGGCGTCGATGGCGCCGAGGTCTTCGCCGCGGTCGAAGCGCCCGCGGGGATGGCCCCGCGGTGCGGGCTGGAGCTGTTCCCTGCACGCGCAGGGAAACGCCCGTGCTCAAAGCCGACGAAGCGGGCCCAGACGCCGGCTCCCCGCGCCCGCCGGAGGCTGGCCCCTCCGGCCGCTTAGGCTCTGTCCTGGCGAGCCTCCCCGTAGGGTGCCTCGACGGAACTCTGACCGGAATCGTGGAGGGAGGCAAACAGGTGGACACTGACCTGCGGCGTGCGGCTGTCGTGGCACTAGGCGAGCTCGGACGAAGTCAGGACTACCGTGACCGGGCGGATGCCGGTCACAGCCTGGCCGCGTTCGCCGAGATGGAGGAGGCCATCGGGCCGCTGCTGGAGCTTGTGCTCGACCCAGGTGACACCTTCGTCACCCGGCGGACCGCGGAAGCCTTGCTTCGGCGAAGGGATAGGGCCGGGCTGACGATAGTCGCGTCCGCACTGGCAGTCGCCAACTCAAGTCGCAGCGACTGGATCCACACCGCAATCGTCGATGTATTCAGCATCTTCTCCGACGGCCGGGACAAGGCGCTACGGCTAGCCGAGGAGATGTCGCGGGACACCGACGCCCGCGTTGCCCTGGGAGCCCGTCAGCTGCACGAGATCCTGACAGAGATCGATCCTGTTCTTCACCCCGCATAGTGCGGGTCGAGGCTCTCCCGGCCACCGACGGCCCTCCCCCACGGCCCGACCACCGCACCAACACCCTCCGAGCCGACCGTCTTCGTCTGTGGGGTGAACCGGTCCGCGCCTGCGAGGACGCCCTGCTCCCCGCACCCGCAGGGAGGTCCCTTCTTGCCCCTTTTCAGCTCGGTGCCGAAGGCAGCGCTCGGCACCAGCCCCCCGTGCCTCAACACGCGGCTTTCGGCCGGCTGGGGCCTGCGGCCGCTCGCGTTGACCGCCAAAACTCGCCGCCCTCGGGCCATTGCCCGAACTCGACGACCCCGCCCACCAGTTCCTGGCCCGCTCTGCTGCCGAACACGCAGCCGACCTGCTGCGCCAGGCTGTACGACGCGGCCGAGAACCGGTCGCGGACCGATCCAGCGGCTGACGCCCGAACAGGACGCGGACCGATTGACGGCCCATCAGGGCACTATGAAGGGGCGTCGTCCACCATTTGACTCGGCACACGCAGCACCTGGCATGAGTGCTCTCGCTGCGGCACCTGGCCGGCCCCATACGACGATGCCCACCAGACAACCCTGGGCACGGCCGGCTCGCCAGGGCGGAGACACCCGTGGTGATCGCCTTGGTCGGGCGACACGTAATTCGAACGAATCGGCCTAGTGGCGCACCTGGGTCAGACACAGCGTGGTATCGCCATTCCGGCCGCCACGCTCGGTGTACTCATCGAATTCCGGCGGGCATTTCCCCTGGGCGTCGGCGCTGAACATGACTTTGTAGTCGGCTTTGGCGTCATTGCAAGGGATGGTGAACATGACCGGCTTTGCGTGTGTCCCGCTGTTCTCCAGACAGTCCCCGGCGACCGCGTGACGGGCGTCCTTCGCTGGCGGCTTACCGTCGTCTGTCATCATCGTCAATCCCCAAAACCCTGCCACGACCACGCCCAGGGTGCCGAGCGCGATGAGCGGCCGCAGCCATGGACGTCGTTCAGGCCCTGTGGGTATGAACACCGGGACGCCTGGCTGCTGGAATGGCGGATGCCCGTGTACAGGCTGCTGACCATGGAACTGCGGGCCGGGAGCAGGCGGTCCATAGGGGGCTGGGCCACCGTGGCCGGCTGGCGGCCCGTACGAGGCAGGGCCGGGTTGCTGGCCCCAGGGAGTCGGCCCTTGTGGGGGTGGTGAGTACGCGGACATACGGATCCCCCTGTTGTGTCGGTTGGCCTGCGCGCCGGTTCGAGTGCCACCACCAGGCTATGCGGCCTCGTGCTCCTGCCGAACGCCGGGCCGCTTCTGGCGGGTTCCTGACCACCGGATCGCGGGCGTCTCGACTGCATCGAGTTGAGGAGGCGGCTGACGAGGCCCACCGTGCCCAGGCAAGTCCGGCCCGGAAGCGACAGGCCAAACCGCGGTGTGCTCACCGGTGTACCTCCGGCCACTGGAATCGCAGTCGCCCGGCCGCTTCTTGCCCCTTTTCAGCTCAGTAGCCGAATGACCTGCTCCCCGCGCCCGCGGGGACGCGCCCCAAAGGGGCACGCCCAGGGGAAGGAGAACGATCGGATTTGGTCAGGGTCTGCGATCGGCCGGTGGGCGGGGCGTTGGTGCGTCACGATGGCCGCGGTCGTTCGTGAGGAGGAATGGCTGTGGGTGATCACCGTAAGCCCGATCCGGATCCGAGCCAGGGCAAGCCGCCGCCGGGGAACTCCGACGAAAAGGTGCCCGACCCGCCGCCTCCGTCGGGGAAGCGGCGGAAGTAGGCGCTCTCGATGTCTGAACTCTGCGCACTCCAGGGCCGCTTGGCGGGCGCTATGGAGGCGAACGGCCTCTGGCCGGCGGACTCGCCCTGGGTCCGCCGAGCAATGGAGGACGCTCCACGGCACGCCTTCGCCCCGGATCGGGTGTGGGAGTGGGACGGCGACGCCTACGCCCCGGTCGAGCAGGCAAGAGCGTCGGCTCGATGGGCGAGACTCGTTTATGGCGGTGTCTATGACTCCACCATCACCCAGGTCACTGACGGGCTGCCCACGTCCAGTCTGTCCTGCGAGGCAGTGGTCGCTGACATGCTGGACTCGCTGATCTTGGAACCGGGGCACATCACGCTGGAACTGGGCACCGCGACAGGCCGGAACGCCGCGCTTCTCGCGGCGCGGGCCGGGCGAAGCCGGGTTACCAGCGTCGAATTCGACCCGCACTTGGCTGCTGCCGCCCACACCCATCTCGCCGGCGCCGGCGCAGACGTTGAAGTCGTCGTCGGTGACGGCGAACTCGGCGTGCCGGGTGCCGGCCCCTTTGACCGGGTGATGGCCACGTATGCCGTCGACGTGGTGCCCTGGGCCTGGGTGGAGCAGACACGGCCCGGTGGGCGCCTCGTTACTCCGTGGGGCCGGCTGGGCCATGTGACACTGACCGTTGCTCCCGATGGCTGTTCGGCGACTGGCTGGATGCAGGGGCTGGCCACGTTCATGCCCGCCCGCGGGACCGGCCAGGGCAAGCTCTGGGAGCAGGTCCGCGGCGATCAAGCACCTGACGCTGACGGCTTGTTCGGTCAGAATCTGGAAGCGCTGCACCACGACGCCAACGTGCTCTTCGCACTCCGGGTGCTCCTGCCTGACGTCCGCATCCGCACGGAAGCCGGCCAGGGCATCACTGCCTGGGTCCATGACGGCAAGTCTTCCTGGACCACGATCGTTGCTCCTCAAACCGGTCAGGCGACGGCCTATCAGGGGGGCCCGCGTCGCCTGGCCGCTGAGCTGGAAGAAGCCTGGCAGGCATGGGAGACAAACGGTGCTCCGGGCCTGTACGAGTTCGGGATGACACGCACCCCCCAGGAGCAGTACATCTGGAGCAACGATCCCGAGACGGGCCCACGATGGTCGACGAACGCACCTGTACTCAAGACTGCCAAGCAACACGCTGCCACACAGTGAGGCGCACCCGGCCACCCATCCAGTGCTCCCCGTACGTGCGGGGATGTTCCCTCTTGGGAGTGTGTACGCCTGAGCGCGCTCCTGCTCGCCGAGGCCATGGGGATTGCCCGAGCCGCACGCTGGTATGGGGTGTGAGAGCGCCTGACCGGCCTGGCCAGACGTGAAGATAAAGGGGCCCTTCCCCGTACGAGGAAAGGCCCCTTCGAAACAGAGCGCCCGGCAGGTACGGGCCTTGACTGCCGACCCTTTGGTGAGTTTGTACGTCCGGGCGATCTGCACTGGTCCGTCGCCGGACTTGGCTCGGGCGCGTGCCCGCCCGCGTTGGGCCACGGCGAGTTCCTCCCCTCGCAGCAGACCAGGTGACGTGGGGTTTTCGGAGCCAGTGAGATCAGCCCGGGAGGGGGATGAACAGCAGGATGCCGTGGGCGGTGGCGGCGTTGTAGCAGGCATTGCCGGGGAAGGTGGCGGTGTAGAAGGGGGTGGCGATGGCGAAGACGGGGACGACGGCGTTGTGGATGGTGGCCGTGCCGGTGGCGTCGGTGACGGCGGTGCCGAGGTTGACCGGGCCGAAGAGCGTGGTGGCGGTGAAGGTCACCGGCTGACCGGCCACCGGCATCCCCGAGGTGGTCTTCAGGGTGGCGCTGAGGGTGGGGATGTAGAACTCGGGCAGCGGGGTCAGCCGGAGCCGGATCGTGCCTGGCTGCGCGGTCAGTGTCGTGGGGTTGGAGTTCACGGTGACGGGGGTGCTGGCGCTGGAGCCGGTGAAGCAGCTGTCACCGCTGTAGGAGGCGCTGAGGGTGCCGGTGGTCAGGGCGGTGGTGGTGAAGCATGCCTGCCCCGATGCGTTGACGGGGACCATCTGGGTCCCCCCGTTGGGGAGGGTGAAGGTGACCGTGCCGGTCGGCACCGAGGTGGTGCCTGGTGCCGGGGTGACGGTGGCGCACACGGTCACGCTCTGCCCGCAGGTGGAGGGGTTCGGCGTCACCGACAGCGCCGTCGTCGTGGGGTTGGGGCTCACAGTGACGGAGGTGGGGTTGCCGTTCACGGTCGCGGTGAACGAACCGGCGGTATAGGTGTGGGTGGTCTGCCCGCTCCCGGTGGCGTCCAGGGGGACGGTGACCGTGGGGCTCGCGTCCCCGAAGTTCACCACCGCTGTCCCGTTCGGAGTCCCCCCGGAAATGTTGAACGTCACCGGTTGCCCGCACACCGGCGACGCCGGCGAGGTCGTCACCGTCAACGGCGAAATCTCCGTCACGTTGGCCGAATTGGCGTTGGTGACGTAGACGTTGCTGTTCTGCGCCGCCGCCACCGAGAACGGGAACGCGCCCACGGGGACGGTGGCCAGGACGGTGTTCGTGGTGCTGCTGATCACCGTCACGTTGTTGGAATTGCTGTTGCCGACGTAGACGTTGCCGGTCGGCGCCACCGCCACCCCGAACGGGCCCCCGCCGGTAGGGACAGTGGCCAGGACCGTGTTCGTGGCGCTGCTGATCACCGTCACGTTGTTCGAAACGGTGTTGGTGACGTAGACGTTGCCGTTCTGCGCCACCGCGATCACCCCCGGGACCGAGCCGGCGGGGACGGTGGCCACGACGGTGTTCGTGGCGCTGTCGATCACCGTCACGTTGTTCGAGGTCTGGTTGGCGATGTAGACGTTGCCGTTCTGCGCCACCGCCGCATAGCCCGGGAAACCACCGGTGGGGAGGGTGGTCAGGACGGTGTTGGTGGCGCTGCTGATCACCGTCACGTTGTTCGCGTTCCGGTTGGCGACGTAGACGTTGCCGTTCGCCGCCACCGCCACCGCGTCCGGGACCGCGCCGACGGGGACGGTGGCCAGGACCGTGTTCGTGGCGCTGCTGATCACCGTCACGTTGTTCGACGTGCTGTTGGCGACGTAGACGTTGCCGTTCGGCGCCACCGCCAGTGCGAACGGGCCCCCGCCGGTGGGGACGGTGGCCAGGACCGTGTTCGTGGCGCTGCTGATCACCGTCACGTTGTTCGAGCTCTGGTTGGTGACGTAGACGTTGCCGTTCTGCGCCACCGCAATCATGGCCGGGTCTGAGCCGGCGGGGACGGTGGCCAGGACGGTGTTCGTGGTGCTGTCGATCACGGTCACGTTGGCCGAATTGGCGTTGCCGACGTAGACGTTGCCGTTCTGTGCCACCGCCACCGCCAGCGGGGTCGTGCCCGCCGGAATCGTCACCGTGGAGAAGGCCGCACTGAACGGCACGGCCGCAAGCCCCCGTACAGCGGCCACCTCGGATCCACCGGCCGGTACAACCGGCCGGAACCCGCCGGCTACCGCCGGAGCTCCCAACCAACCCGTAGTCGGTTCCATGACAAACCTCTCTCAGCTGAGAGGGCCGCCCGAGAACTCCCATCCGGGGCCCGCGTCGCACGGCGCCGGTATACGCGAACCGGATCACCACTTGCACACCGGGACAGAGAGCGGACACGCCGACACGTACCACGCACCCGCGCACCACAGGGGTTGCCCATCTCTCCCCGGAGAGATGGGCAACCCACCGGAAACGGTCACCACCATTAACCCGAATTGGCCAATAAAACACCACCGTATTGACCCGACTGCCACTCGGACGGACCAACACACAGCCCCACCCGGGCACGTCGTTGGAGAGGACGAACTGGCGCGCGATGTGGCCCGGAACGTGGAGCTGAGCAGGGGGGCGAGGCGAGAGATGGAGCCGGCGCACCAGCGCCTCGATCACCGGGAACATGTAGTCGTGGCGACTTGACCCAGCTCGCTCTCACACGAACGATGCCGTAATCCCTGCCTACTTCTCCCGAACGATGCCCCCGGGCCGGCACGCAGTCAACGGACTCAGACGAGGGAAGCCGCCGGGATCGGCGCCCCCAAACGACCGACGCACGGCGGTGCCTCGTGGCACATGACCCTCGCCTGCCTTCCCGTCGACGTTCGCTCCCTGGTGCCAAGCGCTGCGTCCCGGGGGCCGACAAGACCCTGACCGCGGCTCTCGCCGAGGCGGGAACCATGGATCGGGCCGCCCGCGCCCGGCTCCGCCCGCTCCGCGTAACCGGCCCAGCGCCCCGCCGATCGTTTTGCCCACGCGACATCCGGTCGTCGGCCTGGAAGGCTCGGCATAGATGACGGCTGTCTTGCCGGGTGCTGGGATCCACATGAGGTCGGTCCGGTGCCGGGAAATGACGGCCCACCTGGCCCGTCCCCGAACGCAGGAACCCCGGCCAGCAAGCCGACGAGGGTTCCTCACCTCTCACGCGATGTCACACGCGTCACACCAACAGCATTGACGCTCCTGGACCACAAGGGCCTGACCTACGCCTACGCCCCCGACCTGGACCACACAAGACGTGATTTACAACCTGTGCGCATGTGGTACCCAGAGCGGCCCCCAGTACGAGTACGGGGGCGTCGTCCGGGCCGTCTATCCGGTACTGCAAGGTCTTCTCACTCACCCGGCCACGCCACCGAATTAGCCTGACACCGAGTCTTGATGGGGATCAGCGGTTTTCCCCAGTGTCACTCGGGTTCCCCAGTCGATTCAGCAGTCAACTGTGGTGCCGCGAACGCGAGAGCTATGTCCGGCGAGGGCGAGAACTGCGGCGGTGCAGGAGAAGCCGATCAGTGCACCGAGGGTGTTGCTGGTGAGGTCGTTGATGTCGGTGCTGCGTCCTGATCGGGTCAGGTACTGGGTGACCTCGATGGTGAGGGAGCCTAGGAATCCGAAGAGGGTGGCCTGGTACCAGCGCACCGGGAGCAGGGATAGCAGGAGGCCGACGGGGGCGAACATGAGCACGTTCAGCACGGCGTCCTTGATGTCCGCCGCATTGGTCAGGTCCAGTGGCTTCAGATTGAGAGCCTGGCCGCCGCCGGAGGGGGTCCCGAAGGTGAAGTAGACGATGCAGGCTGCCCAGAACCACAGCAGCCCGAGGGCGACCCGCTGCGACATCTGCCGAGGACTTCTGCGCCGGGTGGTGACCGCACAGAGGGCAACACCACCCAGAACACCGATAAGGAAGGCGACCGGGAAGAACATGGTGAGAAGCTATCAGACGATCATAAGAGACTTTTTTTACTCGACAAAGCGGCGGTCGGGACCTCCATTGAATTCGCTCTGGACGGGGTGCTGTGTGGGGAATCCGAGTGAGCATGTCTGTCCCCGGCCCAGGCGGAGGGTGGGGAGACTCAAGGAGTCTCATCAGTCCGGAGCCGTCGGAAGGTAGCCGCCCCCGCGCCCGAAGCGGAGTCTGCGCAGGTCAGAAACTCACCGTGGAGACGACGCAGACGATCGCGCGACCCGGCTCGTCGTAGATCACCATGATCCGCTGGTACGGATGCGGTGCCTTGCTCGTGATCAGGACCGGGGCCTTCTGGCCAAGAGAAGCGGCGTTGCAAGGTGCGCGCCGGCATCTCACTCACGTCCTGCACGCTCTCAAATTCACCAACCTCGCCTGGATTGCCGGAAACAACACAGCGCGGCTGACGGGCTCCGGCGGCCCCGCGTCCTGCCGGCCCTTCGGAGCGCTCCTCCATCCCGGCCAGCTGTGGCCCGGCCTCGACCACACCGCGCTGCTGACCGGCGCCCGCATCGCCCGCATCGCCCCCATCGTCGTGCTGCTCGCCCTCGCCGGAAGCCAAGCACATCGAAGTGGTCTCCACGCAGGCAGAGATGAGCCGCGGGCCCAGCCGACAAGCCCCGCCCAGCGGAGCTTCTCGCGGCCGGCTGCACCCAGCCCTGACATACCCGTGGGCAGGCCGCGAGTCGTGTGGCTGGCACTGGACGGACAGCGGCACCCAGTGGCCGGCCTACGTACTGATCGCCGCAGTCGTCAGCCCGTGGTCACACTGCGACGACTATGCTCGCTGCAAAGCGATACGGGGGCATGGTGGCTAATCTTATTCATCGGCAGGAGATGGAAGTAGAAGTCGAATTCTACTCGTTTGCGCTTCAAGAAGCGGACGACAACCTTGTTCCTTCACCGTTTCCGGAAGGCTCAGCATCAGGCAATTTTCTGTCTTTCCGTGAACGAAGAATCGATATCGAAAGCGGCGGTCACACGCACACGGCATTTCTGACCGCCGAAGTATGGGACTCGGAACCAAGAACTGACCCCAGTGGGGGCTGGGAAGCCGAAGGCGAGGGCGAGATCGAGTCCCTAACCGGAGAGCTGACCATCTGTCAGATGATGGGAAATTCAGGAACGTACATCCAGCTCGGACGGCAGCACACGATTTGGAAGGCACGCATCCAAAGCTCGGGACGTGAGGCCGTAAATCAACTGGCGCAAGTTGACGTCCCCATAGGTGTCGAACAATATCTCGTGCAACTCTGGCCCGCCGGCGAGTGAGACTGCGCAGCAGCCGGATGGGGAGACAGTGACTCACTCGGCACGAAGTCAATCTATCGCCATGAGGTAGGCATCAACTTCATTTCCCTTGGAGTCTCTGCCATGCAGCGTCCGGGGGCATGGTCAGCAGGCTCTCGTCGACCGGGGCCCTTTTGACGGGTCACGGCCGCGTGCTGATGCGCGTGTACGGCAGTGGAGTCGACGGAGACGACCCACTCCAGGTCACCCCTTCTGGTCCGCCTGCGCGAGCAGCGCGGTGAAGCCCCTCCCCCATGCTCCGTGGAAGGCCCAGCCCCGCAGCCGGTTGTGGACAACCCTCCACGGTGACCCGAAACGCTCTGGCAGGTCCGTCCACGGCGTCCCGGTGCGGTACTTGAACGCGATCGCGTCGGTCACCTGCCGGTGATCACGCCACCGCCCACCCCTGCAAGGCGTCCGATCCGGCAGCAACGGCTCGTCGCGCCCACTGCGCATCAGTCAGCGATCCGATGATCCACAGGAAACGGACCAGGTGTGGAGGGCGCCGACGCGGCCGGCGGGGCCGCGAAGGCCGGACTCCACGTTCCACAGCCCCGGGATGATCTCCAAGCCGCTACACGGTCATGCCAGGCCGAACCATGGCAGGCACTCCGACAGCCCCTCCAACTTGCACCGGGCACACCCGGTCGCGCCGCACCCCATCGGACCGGCCCGGACCGGGTTGCCTGGTCGAACTCAGGGGAGCTGCACGCTCAACGCGTAGAGACGGGTGGTCTGTTCGCTGTTGGTGTTGTCGTCCGACACGAGGTACAGCGGACGTCGGCCCTTGTGCGGGCCGGTGGTCCACGGCGCGCCGAGGGCCATTCCCTCGACGTTCTCCAGCAGCGGACTGACGACCCGTCTCGAGTGGGTGGGGACGACACCAGGGTCACCGGCAGGGCACTGCCCGAGGTCGAAGAGCAGGCTGTGCTCGACAAACACATCGGCCGGCTGGTCGTAGAGCGCCTTGCGCGCGTCCACGGGCTGGGCGCCTTTGAGGGGGACGTCGTAGACCCGGATCGCGTTGCCGACGCCGTCCACGTACTGCCGTTCCAGGGCGAGCAGCCGGTCGTCGGCGGACGCGGCCAGTTCAGCCAGGTACATGCCCTCCTTGGCCTGGTACGCGTACTGCCGGTCGAGGCGGTAGGCGCCGCCCGGGGTGCCGACGTAACGCTGGATGCGGAGCATGTTGCGGCCGCGGGAGTCGCCGTCCTTGGCCAACGCGCCCTCCATCGCGGCGTAGAGGTACCTCCCGTCCGGGGAGGCGGTCAGCGACTCGATCGCTCGCCCGGCCTGTCCCTGGCCCTGCGGGCTGATCCGGAACTCGGACGGAATGGGCAGGTCAGGGCCCACCTGTGTGCCCGTGGCCAGCTTGAAGCGGCGGATGGCGGGCCCGGACTCCGAGGCGACCAGGATTGTCTTTCCGCCGCGCTCGACGACCAGGCCCTCGCCGTCGAACCACTCGGAGGGTTTGGTGCCGGTCTGGGTGCGCAGTGTCTTGGCGGTCAGGGCTTCAGGGCGGAGCTTCTCCGGCGAACCGAGGCGCAGCGGGAAAACCCGCCCCGTCTGATTGTCCGTCAGGGTCAGGGCCTGGCCGGGCCCAGTGAGCGCGAGCGCGGAGAGGCCGCCGATGGTCTCGCCCGACGCCTGCTGCTTGTCGAGCGCGTCGGAGTAGCTCAGCAGGGTGGCCCGCGGCGAGCAGGCGCCGCCCGGCAGGCGGGGGTGGAGTTCCCGCACCCACTGCCACACGGGCGGAGCGGCGAGTCCTGCCACCAGGCCGAGCACCAGGGCGCCTGTCGCCAGCGCGCGGCGCGGGATGCGCACGCGCGGCGCAACAGGCGGGCCCGTGACTCTTGGGGGCGGCAGCACCGCCAGATTGCGGATGAACGGCAGGAGGCCGACCCCGCCCTCGTCCCGGTCCTGGGGCTCCTGCGGCTGCGGCAACCGGCGCTCGGCCATCCGGTCCCGGACCGCCTCAAAGATCGCGTGCAGCCCCAGCAGCTCGGGCCCGTCGGGCACGCCCTCGCGCAGTACGCCCACGAGTTCACCGGTGAATGCCGTACACCGGCGGGGGTCGGGAGCATGGGACTTGCGGTCCGCTGACGTGGACGTCATCACATAGGCGCCGCGCACGCCCTTCAGCGTCTTCCCCGATGCCCGCACGCCCCGGTCCGCGACGGACATGCCGCCCTTGAGGACCCGGCCGCTGTAGCAGCAGTCCAGCAGGAGGACCCGGCGCTCGGCGGAGCCGTGATCGCGCATGGCGCGGCGGATGTAGGAGTCGCTGACGGCCGTCTCGGGCTGGTCCTCGACGGAGTCGGGGAGGGTGAGGTAGAGCTCCTCCTCCGCGCGGTCCAGCAGGCCGTGTCCCGCGTAGTAGACGATCAGAGTGTCGGCGGCCACCCGGGCAGCCGCGCGGATCGGGCCGACAAGAGCGGCCGCGGACTCCGGGTTCCGGACCGTTGTGATCCGCTCCGCGGGGATACCCAGGATCGCTTCGTCGGTCAGCGCGGCAGCCAGTTCGGTGAGGTTGTGCCGTACGCTGCGCAGCGGTTCGAGTTCGGAGTAATGGTCGACGCCGATGAGGACACAGGCCGAGCGCGCGGCGTCGATCCCCAGCGCGTCCTCGGGGCCCGTGCCCTCCGTCGTCGCGTCGACGGTCACCTCCCCGCCTCCTGCTCCGTACCTGGACCCGGCTCCGGCTCCGGCTCCGGACCGTCCCCGGCGATCGGCCGCACCGAGACGTCCGGGAATGCCTCCCGGACCGCTTCCAGTTCCCCGGGCGCAGCGCCCATGACCTGGATGATGACCTGGGACCGGGGCCTGCGCCCGTCCCGCCAGGCAGCGTAGGAGAACGGCAGCTGCGCCAGCGCCGCGAGCGTGGACACCACCGCGAGCACGGCCTCCAGGTCGCCGCCCATCTCGTCCGGCCTGGCCGGTCCGCGCACCGGCTCGATCAGGATCCGGCCGCGCAGCGAACGGTCGTCGCACAGCCAGGTGTAGAGCGACCGCAGCTCCTGCCGGCTGTCCGGACCGATCAGCTCGAACCTGATGTCCATCGCTCTCCCCCGGGCTCACACGGCAGCTTGCTCTCAGTGTGCCCCTTGTCACTGACATAACTTCCCTGTTTTCACGGGATGTTCCTCGTCCGGACACCTTCCGGGCCCCCTGGACCGGAACCAGCCGGGGAAGCCAGCACAGCGACCGTCCCATCGCGGCCCTCAGCGAATGGCTGCGACCAGCCCCTTGACACACGCCCCGAATGTGACGCCGCCCCTGGGATCCTGGGATGCGCCCCCTGGTAGTCAGTGGGAGATGAGCTGCCGGCCGCAGGGCGGCAGGGGTACTCACGGGCTGTTCAACGCCACAATTAGGCGCTGTGGCATGAGAACGCCCACTGGGCCGGCCAACGACGGCGAGGATTCGGTGCGTCAGAAAGCGCTGGCCATCAGCCACATCACGCATACGTACGCGCCGCCGCCCACGCCGAGGATGATGCCGAGCCACAGCAGCGCCCCGAGCGGCCACGGTACGGGCGTCTCAGGCTTGGGCGGTTCGACGGGGCAGCAGTTGTTGCAGTGCGGATCAGGCATGGGCAGCATCTTCGCGGGGCGCAGGCCGGGGCGGGAGGGCGTGAAAGGGGCGCATACGGCCGGCGGTCGACCTGCTGACCTTCACCGAGGCACCCCTTGGGAAGGGGGCGATGCACATGGGGAATTCTGCTGCGCCCACCTCACAGCACGTCGCGTGGGTAGGAGGTGTCCGGTGGGTCACGTGATGGGCACTCAGCCGGCCGAGCGCAGACATCCGCGGGGCAATCACGACCTGTGCGGCGGGCCCACCGACCGCCGGCTTGCCGTCCCCTTGTGGGGCACGATCCGCGTCCATGGTCTCGCTGGACGCATCGACGTGAGGTACGAACCCGCGTCCGCTCCCCCACGCTCGCGTAACCGTTGTCACCGTGGGTAGTTGTCGTGGTATGCACGACGTACGCACCGTAAGGGCGCCCTCTATGCTGCGGCTCGCGGCCGCCTCACTCGCCGGGACGGCCATCGAGTTCTACGACTTCTTCGTCTACGGGACCGCTGCGGCGCTGGTCCTGGGGCCGCTGTTCTTTCCCACGTTCTCATCGGTCGCCGGGACGCTGGCCGCCTTCGGAACCTTCGGCGTGGGCTTCGTCGCCCGGCCACTCGGCTCGGTGCTGTTCGGACACATCGGGGACCGGCACGGCAGACGCCCGGTTCTCCTCGCGTCATTGCTCCTCACCGGTGCCTCCACGGTCGCGGTCGGCTGTGTGCCGACGTACGACACGATCGGGGTGACCGCTCCCGTGCTGCTGCTCGTCCTGCGGTTTCTACAGGGGCTCGGGCTCGGCGGGGAGTGGGGCGGGGCCGTCCTGCTGACCGCGGAGCACGCGCCCGCCGAACGGCGCGCGCTGTGGACAAGCGTTCCGCAGGTGGGGCCGTCACTGGGGTTCCTGCTCGCCAACGGCGTGATGCTGGCGCTTTCGGCGACGCTGTCCGACGCGCAGTTCGCGTCCTGGGGGTGGCGCGTGCCCTTCTGGGCGGCCGGCCTGCTGGCCGTGGCGGGGCTGTGGCTGCGGTCGTCGCTCGCCGAGAGTCCGCGTTTCCGTGAAATCGAGGATCACGCGCGCGTGCCGATCGCCAACGTGGTGCGCGACCACTGGCGGCTCGTTCTGCTGACCGCCGGCGCGCTCGCGGTGGGATACGCGATCTTCTACGCCGTGACGACCTGGTCTCTCGCCTACGCGACGGAACGACTGGGCGTGAGCCGTACTGTCATGCTGACCTGCATCATGGCCGCGGTGGTGGTGAAGGCCGCATGCACACCGCTGGCGGCGCTGCTGAGCGACCGCTTCGGCCGGCGCCCCCTGTGCCTGGCGGGATGCGCGGCCTCGGCCCTGTGGATGTTTCCGATGGTCGCGCTGCTCGCCACGGGGGCACCGCTGTTGATGTTCCTCGGCTTCCTGGGGGCGCTGCTGTCGTTCATCACGATGTTTGCTGTGATCGCCGCGTATCTGCCCGAGCTGTACGAGCCGCGCGTGCGCTGCACGGGGGCCGCGGTCGGCTACAACCTCGGCGGGGTCCTCGGCGGGGCGCTGACGCCGATCGTGGCGACGGCACTCGCCCAGCGAGGCGGCCCGGTTCCCTGGGGCGTGGCCGCGTATCTGACGGGGATCGCCCTGCTCAGTCTGAGCTGCTTCGCGCTGCTGCCGGAGACGCGCCCGGTGCGTGTGATGGCGACGGAGCCCGCAGCGGGGTGACCGATCAGGCGTGTTCTCGTCATACGGCCCGTCGGACACCGTACCGGGCGCTGACACCGGCGAGTCGTCTGAAGGGCCGGGCTTGACTGCTGCAAAACCTTCCGCGCCTGCCCTGAGGTCAGGGGCAGGGGAAGGTCAATTAGGCATGCGGGGCCCAGAAGGCAATCAGCCGCCCGGCACCCGGTTCAACGTCCTGCCAGGAGCCGTTGAGGGTGAGTACGGCGATCGCGGATGTGGGGAAGCCACGGTGGAATCGTGCCAGCGCGTCCTCTTCTGCCTCGCTCGCGAGGATGTCGACGAGACCTTGTATCCCGGGGTTGTGCCCGATGAGCAGCAGGTTGTGGACCTCGTCGGATACCTCGTTCAGGACAGCAATCAGCTCCCCCGGAGACGCCTCGTACAGGCGTTCCTCGTACGACGTCCTTGGCCTCTCCGACAGCTCGGGCGCAGCAAGCTCCCAGGTTTCGCGGCAGCGCGCAGCCGTCGAGCACAACGCCAGGTCCAGGGTGATGCCGGAGCGTGCCAGCCAGCGGCCGGCGACGGGCGCATCCTTTCGACCGCGCTTTGCAAGCGGACGTTCGTGATCGTCTACCGGCGGCCGGTCGCTCTTCGCGTGGCGGAGGATCACTACATGGCGGAGGGTCTCAGCACTCATCGCGTCCCATCCTGCTGCCTGGATGGGCTCCAGCTCGGGCGAACCGCGGCGGTTTCAGCCATGCGTGGCATGCCCACCCACTTAGGCCGTCCATTCTCGGGTTCTGGCTCACTTTCCGTGGAGGGCTGACCGGCCGTAATGTCATGTGCTCATGACGCCGGCCGGTACGACCAGCAGGAGGAGGCCGCATTGAGTCAGTACTACGACCTGGGTGAGCAGACCCTGTGGAACCCGTCCAACGGGGCCTCCCGGTTGTTTATGAGCCAGGTGAGCGTATATCAAGCCGAACTGGGTATTCCGTCCGGCATCGGTCCCATGCAGGCTGACGAGTGCCAGATCGACCCGGTCGTGTTCAAAGCATTCGTCGACACCCTTCTCACATGGCACCGGAGAACGAGTCACCCCGTCATGGCTGCCCTGGCCGAGGGGTTCGTTGCCACGGTGCTGGTCCTGGCGGAGAGAGCAGGCATCGAGGTGAAATGGCCATCAGCAGCCTTCGCCGAGGTCGCCGGCCTCAAGGATGTCCAGGTCCCGACGGCCCCGGATCCCTCTGAGCGGGAGTGGGCAGCCGCCGTTCAGCGGAAGTCACGCGAACTGGGCCGCTTCATGGCGGCCTGAGCCTGGTCTGCCAACACCAGCGTAGGGCTCGGAAACCATCAGAACGCGATGTCCTATGAGTACAGCTGGACGCACAAGCTCAGTGCCGCTGGCGACGCAGGTCCGGTGCTTCCGGCCTGGAGGGAACAGCCAGCTCGAAGACAGCTGATGAGCGGCCGTAGTGGCGTCGAACTGAGACGTTGCACGCAGGTACTTACGCCGATTTGAGTCATCCCGCCCATGTGGCGCCGGTTCGCCAGCCACTTGGCTTCAGGTCATGAACTCCACTGAGCGCCCCGAGGAAGCCCAGGTCGGGCGTGGGGATACGGGCATGGTTTCGCTGGTACTGGGCTCAGCCGCTATTGCGCTGTACGGGAGTCCCTTTCTCCACTTCCTGCCGCCGTGGATCCGCTACATCCCCGTTTACCTCACCGTGCCCCTCGGGATCTGCTCGATTGTTTTCGGATTCACTGTTCTGTACCGGATGCGGGGCGATGAGGGAGCCAACCGTCGTCGGGCACGAGCGGGAGCGGCACTGGGCACCGCCGCGATCACCGAGCACCACGTCCGGACGGCACCGGGGCCGGCCGCGATTACCTCGCACCGGTGGCACTGCCTCGAGCATCGGGATCAGCTGAGTGGTGCCGTTGCGATTGCCGACGGTCAGGGTGGCGGCGAGCGGGAGGACGGTCGCGTCGGTGATCAGGTGGTGCTTGCTGCCCGTCTTGGCCTGGCCGGCAGGGGGTGCTCAACCCTGGGCACAACCCTGGGCAACAGTGGCTCTCCCCCCGCTCGTCAATCGGCTCCCCACGACTTCGACCGTGCCACCCCACGCCTCCGGATCACCGGTCCCAGAGTGATCCACCCACCTCGAAGAATCGGAAGAATCAGCGGAGGAACCCTTCGTAGTTGCGCTGCTGAAGCTGGCTCTCGATCTGTTTCACGGTCTCCAGGCCCACACTCACGATGATGAGGATGCTTGTCCCGCCGAACGGGAAGTTCTGGTTCGCGTTGAAGAGCACCAGCTCCACTGTTGGTACGAGCGCGATCAGCCCCAGGTACAGCGAGCCCGGCCACGTGATGCGGTTGAGCACGTAGCTGAGGTACTCGGTCGTCGGGCGACCAGCGCGGATACCCGGGATGAAGCCACCATGCTTCTTCATGTTGTCGGCAGCTTCTTCGGGGTTGAAGCTGATGGCCACGTAGAAGAAGGCGAAGAACACGATCAGCAGGAAGTACGCGGCGATGTAAACGGGGCGGTCTCCCTTGCTGAAGTTGGTGGCGAGCCACGTCGCCCATGCCGCCTTCGACCCGCTGAACTGTGCGATGAGCGGCGGGATGGAGAGCAGCGATGACGCGAAGATGACGGGAATCACCCCTGCCTGATTCACTTTGAGCGGGATGTAAGTCGACGTACCGCCGTAGGACCGGCGCCCGATCATCCGCTTCGCGTACTGCACCGGAATACGCCGCTGGGCCTGCTCGACGAAGACCACCAGGGCGACCATCGCCAGGCCCACCAGGATCACCGCGAAGAACTCGATCCAGCCGCCGGCGAGCTCGCCCTCGAGCTTGACCTGCCACAGCGCGCCCGGGAAGCGGGCGGCGATCGAGATGAACATCAGGATCGACATGCCGTTGCCGATACCGCGGCCGGTGACCAGCTCACCGAGCCACATGGCCAGGCAGGTACCAGCGGTCATCGTGATCACCATCGTGATGGCGATGAAGGCCGAGCCGCTGGGCACTATCTGGCGCGTGCAGCCCGGGAAGAGCGTACCGGCGCGGGCGGCGGCCACCAGACCGGTGCCCTCCAAGGCGGCGAGCACCACGGTCAGATAGCGGGTGTACTGGGTGATCTTCGCCTGGCCGGACTGTCCCTCTTTCTTGAGGGCCTCCAGCCGCGGGATCACGACGGTCAGCAGCTGCAGGATGATGCTCGCCGTGATGTACGGCATGATCCCCAGCGCGAAGATCGTGACCTGGAGCAGCGCACCGCCGCTGAACATGTTCACCAGGCCGAACAACCCGCTGTTGGCGTGGGGCCGCTCGGTGCAGAACTCGACGTTCGCGTAGTTCACCCCTGGGACCGGGATATGCACTCCGATCCGGTAGAGCACGATGATGCCCAATGTGAACAGCAGCTTTTTGCGCAGGTCGGGCGTCTTGAACGCTCGGGCGAACGCGGTGAGCACGGTGCCTCCTGCGCCTCCCGCTACTTTCAGGGCCGGGAGGCGACGGTCTTGACGATTGACGAATATCTAGTGGCTGTACGGCGCGGAGCGGTCCCGCTCGGCGGGACCCGAAGCAGGACCCGTGGCCGACTTGGTTGCCCAGGACGCGGTGCGCGCGCAAACGAAGTCGCCGTCTCCCTCTCGCCGAGGTGTACGAACACTGGGCTTTCGTACACCTCCATCGGACCGCTTGAACGCGGCCAGGGCGCTACCTGGTGGTCGAGGTTGGTGTCGGCGTCCGAACCGGACCGGTAGTTGAGGTGCAGGTCGGCATCGGAACGGGCTTGAGGGGTGACGTACGGGTGGGCATCGAAGGCGCGGCGGTCGAGAGGTGATACGGCATCGGCACCGACCGGGTGGTTGACGTGCAAGTCGGCCTCGGCGCGGTGGCATTGGGCACGGGGCGAGGCGTCGATGGCATCGGGACAGACTCCGCAGGTGTACCGGGACGGCGCTGAGGGCCGGTGGGGCCGTCCTGAGCGAAGGAGTTCGGCAGGACCATCAGTCCGACTCCGAGTCCGGCAACGGTCAGCACGGATCCGGTGGCCGTCCAGGCCGCTCGAGCCCGCCGACGTGCGCGAACGCCGGCGTGCAGTCGGTCTCGGTGCCGGTCCTCATAGAGCGTGTCCTCCTGGGTGTCGCGCATCATCCGCGCCAGCTCCTGCTCGAAGTGATCCATAGCTCCCTCCCTCTTCACTCCACCGGCTCTGCCTCAGCCAGAAGCTGACGCAGCCGTGCAACACCGCGGGTCGTCAGTGAACGGGCGGTACCCACCGGACAGCCCAGCACCTCCGCGACATCCCGCTCGGGCAGGTCCTGGTAGTAGCGCAGCACCACCGCAGCCCGCTGCCGCGCCGGCAGCAACGCCAACACGGCCTCCAACCGGGTCTGCTCGTCCACGGCAGCGGTCTCATCCGCCACCTCGGGCGGATCGGGCAGCTGGTCCACAGGGTGCTCGCCCCACCAGCGACGCCGTGCCGAGCGAGCCGCAGCACGGGCCAAGACCCTGCGCACATACGCCTCGGGCGCCTGCTCGGCCACCTTCGGCCAGGCAAACCACAGTTTGACGAGCGCTTCCTGCAACAGATCCTCGGCCCGGTGCCGGTCTCCACCGGTGAACAGCCGCGCCAGGTGAAGCAACGCCGACCACCGAGCCGCCACGAACCGGTCGAACTCATCGGCCCGCAACTGCCCCATCAGCGTCCCCCTCACCTCAACACGCCCCTACACCCCCAATAAAGGCACTGGCCCCTGCCCCGCTATGCACCCCCGACAAGTGACATGGCTCACTAGGAGTGTCTCGCCACCTGTCGGTGGAGAACCCCCTCCACGATCACCAGTCGTCGTACCTGTCGGAACCTTTCGCCCTGGCTATCGCCTGTGCGCAAGCCTCGGCGAACACGAGCACAACGGCGTCCTTGTCCGTGCCACGGGCCCGTGAGCCGCATCCTCGGGCTCAGGGTCGATGACGTGATCCGTGACGGCGACACGGTGCTGCTGCGACTTGGCGAGCCCGCTTCGCCGGTCCCTGCACCGGTCGCAGCCCTGCTGCTGGAGCACATCGCGAACCGCGACAACCGCTGCCAGCCCTGCGTCCCGCCAGCTCTCCCCCGGGCGCTGGGCGGGCCGGCCGTTTCGCCCCAACCACCTGTCCGCGCTCCTGAACGAGGTCGGGTTTCCGGCCGCTGCTGCCCGCGACGCCGCCATCCGGCAGCAACTCCTCGAACTACCCGGCCTCGTCGTCGCGGACGCTCTCGATTACCACGACACGACCATCAGCCGCCTCATCAGAGAGGCCGGCGGGGCATGGAGCCGATACGCCGCTGGCGATCACACGCGGTCACCAACAGGCTGGGTTCCTCGGTGAACCCCCGTGCCGGCTGAGTCGGTCCCGAATGGCTTGTTGCGACGTGCCGAAGCCCCAGCGGGTCCCGTGGAATCAAGACACGCTGTCCGACGCGGATCCCCCTGTTGCGGCCTCAGGCCCAGGGGGGCCTACCGCCGGAGGCCCAGCGGGCGAGGCCACGGCCGTCGATGAGTCGCAGCGCCTTGGGCAGCATGGCGTTGGTGCGCTCGGCGTCTGCTGTGAAGGCACTGGTGGTGATGACGGCCGCGCCGACACAGTTGTGGATGTCCCGGTAGGTGCCGTTGATCTTCATGACCTCTTCGGAGCCGACGCGGCCTTTCCAGCGCTTGCACTGGAGGAGGTAGCGGTCGCCGCTGTGGAGATGGACCAGGACGTCGAGGCCGCGGTCGTTTTTGCCGCCGGAGACCTCAGTCTTGCGAACGGCGGGGTCGCGGCGGGCAAGGTCTGCCATGGCGTGTTCGAACTCCGTGTAGCCCATGGCCTGGTAGGCGGCGATGGTGTGGGTGAAGTCCTGGCGCGAACCGGTGCCCGCTGCGCCGGCTAAGCCCGCAGGGAGGCGGAGCCTGCCGGTCCGGGCGAGAGAGATGGTCAGGGCCGCAGCGGCCGTAAGGACGATGACAATGGTGCTGATGACGGGGTAGGCACTCACGGCCGCGATGACGAAGGCCCCGATGAGGAGGGCGGCGAAGGCTTTACTTTCGCGTGCACGACGTCGGGCGGCCTTGCCACGGGGGCGGCGCTTCGGGCGGGTCGGTCGTCGGGTGGCGGCGGAGCGTCGGCGTGCGGGTGTGGCCATGCGGTTCCCCCGGAGATGCAGTCTGGTCTGCTCAGTGTCGTGTGGCGACAGACCTGCGAGGGGCAGACCCCGTGAGGTTGGCTGGTTGTGCTTCGTTGTTGGCGTTGATCCCGATCACTTGTCAGGAGACAAGCCGGAGCAGAAGGGATGGGCCTCTGCCGGAGTCGGTGAAAGTGGTTCAAACCCGTGTCGTGCGCGTGGAACGATGCACGTCACGAAGTCTGCTCCGCGCACACGCAGGGGTGGTCCCAAAGTCACCGCCGCCTCACCAAATGAAACGACGTCTGAGCAGCGGGGCCGGGCCGGGTAATCCCTGGCCCCCACCAAAAGCAGGCGCGGCAAGCTCGCCGCGGGACAAGCCCGACGCCTGGCCGACCTGGACTTGCGCCCCCGGCAACCGCCACCACGCACCACATCTCCACCAGCTACCTGCGCCGCCTCTTCCAGCAGCAAGACGAAGCGGTCGCTGCCTGGATACGCAAGCAGCATTGCCGTGTAGACGCATCGTCAAATGAGTGTGTACTCAGTGCTAATGAATTCCACGCTGTTTGCCACATATCGTGAAAGCATGCGCTGGCGAACAGGAGCGATTTCAGCGTGATGGGGGATTTCGTGCGAAGTTCCGGGGCACAGGAAGGGCGTTCAAGCTGACCTGAGGTCGCATTTCCCGACCTTTACGGGCGATGCAGGATGCCTGCGCACTCGAACGGGCCTGTCCGAAACCTGCTCTGGTTTCGGCATCAATGATGATCTTCACGAAAGGAAGACATGAATAGGTTAACTGGGCGTGGCGTGCGGGCCGGTGGCGGCCTCCTCGTCGTGGCAACGACCCTACTGTCATCAAGCGGAATCGCAGAAGCCGGTTCCAAGCCGGGGCCGACCACCGTCGCCGAGATCACCGCCAGGCCGTCCAAGCCGGGTACGACCACCGTCGCCGAGATCCGCTCCAGGCCGAACACCATCCATAGCGCTCTCGTCGGCCGGGATCGGCGTAACCGGCGGACGTGCCGGTCCACGGCGTACCACTTTCAGAGCGTGGTCTGGCATCTCGGCAAGGTCAAAAAGAAGAGCATCCAAATCAAGTCTCTCGACCTGTGGAAGCAAGGGGGGCGAGAAGTTTTCTTTGGCTCGCTCAAGATGCTTCGGGGAACTGACGGCAAGCAGATCTGGCTCAAGCCCCACTGGGATGTTCCGCGCTACCGGCCCAACCGGCTGAAGATCACCAAATTCAAGGTCAACAAGACCGTTCCTGTACGCCCCAACAAGGCTATTCAACTCCTCGTCAACTGGGGAGATGGCGGCAAGCCAGGCGAGCGCGGCGACTGCTACGGTGATCAACTTTTCATTTTCCAACTCAAGCCCGGAAGGTACACCCACGAAGAGGGGTGAGGATGCTGCGGCCCTACAGTCGAAGCGGCGCTCGAAGCCACCTCTAAGGCCCTGTTCACCAGGGCTGTGGCAGCGCCACGGAAATGGTCCCGCATGATGCGCTTCGCGCTGCGCGACCATGACGGGTGCGGCTGGGCCACGACGCCGCGGTCGGAGGAAGCCCGGGCGGTCTTCCCAGCGCTCGCCTAGTCGATGGGCGTTCCGTTCCCCCGGCAGGCCCGTCTTGCGAGCACAGGCGTGCGGGCATCAGCACTTCGAGCCGTTGCAACCTCTCGTTCCTCCGCCCTGCTGACCCGCAGGGGCACCTCAGCCCCGGTCAGACCTGTTAGTTCCCATGGGTCTGACCGGGGCTGCTCTACGGGGGGGAGGTGAGGCCGGCGGCGGCGAGCGACCGGTGAAGCCGTTCGCCACACTCAGCGGAGGGCCGAACGGCGCTGTTGGCACCGAAGCGGTGGTACAACCCGGGATCAGACTGCCGGATTGGCTTCTGTGTCCGTCTCAGGGGCATCGAAGGGTGCTCCACCGTCCACAGACGTACGCCCCCCTGGGCCAGGATGCGCTGCGACGCCGCGAAGTCCGCCGCATGATCGCTTTCGACCTCGGCCGTGTACGACTGGCAGACATGGTCACGCCAGCAGTCGAACCGGTCCGCCGGCGGTAAGCCGTCAGTCCGGAACAGCCTCTCGGTAAGCATCTCTTCCTCCTCAGCTGCCTCACGAGCCCTTGAACAGCACGTGGCTGCTCCCTGAGTGCCTGTTTTTCATTCCCGGGCCGGGTAACGAGCCGGGCGAAAGCGCACTGGAGCACTACGCGAGGGTGGCGGCGTGCTCCCGCAGGAAGGCTCCGGCATGAGCGGCGGCCTCTTCCTTCGTCGTGTACCAGGTGCCGTCCTCGGCGGCGCCGCGCGTTTCGTCCGCGCCTTCGCCCGCCCAGGCCCAGCCGCCGGACGACGGGTCCTGCACCAGTTCGGCTGTGCCGCCGAAGAGTTCGAGCGCCGTGCCCGTCTTCGCCGCCGCGGCTGCGGGACGGGGAACCGCGTCGGGCCACTTCTTGCGCGCGCCCTGGCGGGTGATGCCCCAGACCGCACCCATCTGCTCGTAGCTCGCGCCGTAGGAGCCGGCTGTCGCCGCCGCGCGCGCCGTCAGCTGCTTGACCTCCGTGTCCACCACCTTCCAGGCGGCGAGGACGGACAGAGTCACATCAACCGGGTCCGCCTCCCACATGCGGGCGGTGGACAGCCCTGACCGGCGGGAGCGAATGGCCGCTGCGAGTGGATTGAGGGCATCAGTAAGGGCCTTGCCCAGCTCGGCCCGCTCTTCGGGGGTGATCCCAATCGAAGCCATGCGACAACTATGGTTACCTTTGCCCCTCTCGACAACTTTAGTTCCGACATCGGGTGGCGGCCTGCCACTGTTCGTGGCCGAGGAGGACGGGAGGATTCAAGACGGCCCTCCCCCATGGGAGCTGCACACACCGCGAGCGGGGCTCGCCGGCTGAGGTACCGGCGCGGGCCCTGGTGCGCGAGTCCGGTTCCGTGAAGGAGCGGCGACGGTAACTGTCACTCTTTCGGCGATTGCGGAGCGGTCCACGCCGTAATCGATGTCATCGTGCCGTCATGACTTCCTCGACAGGCTCATCCACTCAGCCACTGGCAGGATGCGGTGCCCTGGTCACCGGTGGGTCGCGCGGTATCGGCCGTGCGATCGCCCGCCGGTTGGCCGCGGACGGCGCCACGGTGGTGTTCACCTACCACACACAGTCCGAGGCGGCCGACAGGTTGGTCGCCGAGATCGCTGAGCTGAACGGCAGGGCCTACGCCGTCCAGCTCGATCTTGCTGTCCCCGACCAGGTCGCGGACGCGTTCGCCGCGGCCGACGGAGCATTCCGTCAAGCCGGGGTGGGCGGGCTGGACATTCTGGTGGCCAGTGCCGGAGTGTTCACCAGCGCACCCCTGGCTGAAACCACGGTCGACGAGTGGGAACGAGTGATGGCCGTGAACGCGAGAGGTACCTTCTTGGCACTTCAGCACGCCGCGGCCCGTATGCGCGACGGCGGACGGATCGTCACCCTCTCCACGGTCGGCACGCATTGGCCCAGCCCGGGCGAGGCCCTCTACGCAGCCAGCAAGGCTGCCGTCGAACAGATCACCCGTGTCGCATCCCGCGAACTCGGACACCGGGGCATCACGGCCAACACCCTCTCGCTCGGCCCGACCGACACCGACCTCCTGCGGGCGGGCGCCCATCCGGACGCGCTGGACGGCGCCGCCGCCATGACCGCACTCGGCCGGATCGGCCGGCCCGAGGACGTGGCCGACCTCGTGGCCCTGCTCGTCCGCGCGGACAACCGCTGGGTCACCGGCCAGAACATCCGCGCCGACGGCGGCCTCACCTGAGGAACCACGGCCCCACCGCCGGCAGCCGGCACTCCCTCCCGGGCCGGCGGAAGCCGACGCGACATCACGTCGAGAAGGAGTCCGCCAAGCAACCACTGGCGTCGTTCGGCTGAGCCTCCACCGCCAGGTCCTGCGCCAGGCCCGGCGCCAGACTGCTTCTCGGTGATCAGGGCACGTACGGCACGCCTCGGCATCGGCATGGACATCGACGTCGACCTCGACCTCGACCTCGACCTCGACCTCGACCTCGACCTCGACCGGAGTTATCTGCTTGTGATCCACCCAGGTGCAACCTTCTGTGCGGCCCGTCTGTCACATGCCAGAACAATCAATCAGTCCCTTGCACTTCTGGGAGACACTGTTGCGCGTAAGAACCATGGCAGCGATCGCTACCGTGACGGGCCTGGCCGCCGCGGGACTGACCCTGCCGCTCGCGGGGTCCGCCACGGCCGCCGCGACCACACGTGCCGACTTCAACGGCGACGGCTACGACGACGTCGCGGTCGGTATGCCGAAGGCGACCGTCGACGGCAAGACCAGGGCCGGGTACGTGAATGTGCTGTGGGGCAGCGCGAACGGGCCTGCCAAGTCCACCGTCATCAGCCAGTCCTCCACCGGGGTGCCGGGCACCTCTGAGGCGGGCGACCTGTTCGGTACGGCGGTCGCCATCGCCGACCTCAACGGCGACGGCTACGCCGACCTGGCCATCTCGGCCTCAGGCGAGTCCCTCACCAGCTCCAGCACCGAGCACCACGGCACCGTCACGGTCGTGTGGGGTTCCGCATCAGGCTTCACCAAGGGCGGCCTCACCGCCGCCAAGGGCGACTCGGAGTTCTCCCGGCTCGGCGGGAAGATCGCGGCCGGCGACTTCGACCACGACGGTGACCAGGACCTGGCCTTGACCGCCTCCGGTGAGGAGGGTGGCAGCACACGGATGCGTCCGGGCCCGTTCACCGCTGGCTCGCCGACCAGCACCCAACTCATCGACGGGTACGCCTTCGGTGGCGCCCGCGCGCTGGCCGCCGGTGACTTCGACGGCAACGGCACGGACGACCTGGCGGTCACCTTCAAGGGCGTGGAAAGCTCCGGTACCCGTGTCTACAGCCGGACCTCGGGCGCCTGGTCGACCACGTGGAGCACCAGCGACTACGGCAGTGCGATCGCCACCGGCGACTTCGACGGGGACCACACCTCGGACCTGGCCATCGGCCTGGTCCAGCCCAACCCGGAGGCCGACGGCACCCTTTGCGAGGACCGCCTCGGCGGCGCGATCGCGGTGGTCTACGGCAAGGAGAGCACCACCCTGGGCGGCAACGTCGCATGCACCACGCAGTCCTCGCCGTATGTCGGCGGTACCGCCGAGGCCGAGGACGACTTCGGCGCGTCCCTGTCGGTGGCCAACCTCGACCGGGACAACATCGATGAACTCATCGTCGGTGTCGGCCACGAAGCCATCGGCTCGAAGACGAACGCGGGCTCGTACCTGTGGCTCGCCGCGAGCCACACCGGTGTGATGACCGGCCCCGCCTTCAGTCAGGACTCGGCGGGCGTGCCCGGCACCGCGGAGGCAGGCGACCTCTTCGGCGCGGCCGTCTCGGCCGGGGACTTCAACGGCGACAACTACCCCGACATCGCAATCGGCGCCCCCGGCGAGAACAGCAAGACGGGCGGCGTCTGGTTCCACCCCTCCCGTGAGGAGGGCACCCCGCCCCCGATCACCTCGGTGACCCCTGCCCGTCTGGGGCTCAATGGCGCGGTCGAGCACGGCGGTGTACTGGGCCGCTAGGAGTATTGATCACGAACGTTGGCGACAGCCGCTGGGTCTTGATCATGGCGAAGACCTCCGGTGTGGTGGAGCGTCTAGGACTGCACCGCACGGAGGTCTTCGCGTCCCACCGTAATGCCCAGCTGACCATTCGCGGTAGGCGACTGCTGGTCCAACATGTTCTCTCCGGCCGTCCCGGTTACGGCGGACGCGTGATCGGCTCGTCGTCACTGAGCGTGGGCACGACCCCGACGGCAGACCGCCACGGCGCCAGCCACGGCGACCCCTTCCACTCGTCGACCATCTGGGACGACGATGCCCACTACGGTGACTATGCGTCACGTTCCTTTCGTAGCGCTTGGATGAGCCAGGGATACACCGGAGTCAGGTTCGGCACCACCTTCCAGCCGTTGACGATCCACACCAGCCGCCAGTACTGGTCCACCCGGGGATCGTGTGCTTCTTCGAACTGCCGGGCCATCCAGTTCCGGAATTCCGTGTCAGGGGTGCGCGCGAATGCTTCGGCGAAGCGGCGTACGAGGTCGTCGATGAGGGGTGCGGCCCTGTCGCTGAGCGGATCGATGTCCGACTCCATGGCCTCGGCTACCTTCTGACGGGTGAACTCCATCAGGTCCTCTCCGGCATCGTTCTCGATGTCGAGCCTGCGCCCGGCGGCCTGGTACCTGGCCGTCCGGCGCATCCGGGCCCGGAAGTCCTCGTCGCCGACCAGCTCAGCGAGTTCCACCCACGCGGCGACCTGCTCACTGGAGGGACCATCGGGGAGGTCTGGAGTGGCAGCGCGAACCATGGCCACCGCCGCCGGGTCGGCGTCCACTGCGCCGAACGTGCCCTCCACGAAATCGTCGACCAACCGTCGGCGTTCCTCGCCGGACAACTGCGTGAGCCTGTGCATGAGCTTGATCTCCTCGGGATCGGACCCGCGTCCGGCCACGGCTCGCAGCATGCTCCGACGCCGTTGCAGCACCCGGATCTGGACGTCCATGGCGTCGGCGTGCGCCGCGGCGACTTCCGCCACTGAGAGCTCGCGGTCCAGTACCCGTTGAATCGTGGCCAGGTTCATGCCCAGCTCGCGTAGTGTGCAGAGGAGTTCCAGACGAAGCAGTGCGTCGAGGTCGTAGAGCCGATAGCCGGCCGGACTTCGGGTGGTCGGCGCTACCACCCCCGAGTCGGAGTAGAACCGGATGGTCCTCACCGACAAGCCGGTCCGCCGGGAAAGCTCCCCGATCGGGTAGAGGGTCGTAGCGTCCATGTCCCCCACTCTGCGGTCTCCAGTCACTGGAGACTCAAGGCTATTTCCCCCTGGGCCCCGACCGGGACGAGACCCGGGCCATGACGATCGGAAGCCGGCCTGGGCAGTCGAGGCCGACGTGGAGGTGGCGATGAGAGTCGTATTCGTGCACGGTGCGTGCGTGCGGGACGGGTCGTGGTGGTGGCACCGCACCGCCGAGCTGCTACAGGAGCGGGGGGTGCCGAGCGTGGCCCCGGCACTACCGAGCTGCGGCGAGGCGGGCCTGCCCGGCGGCGCCGGCGGTCCGGGCCTGCCCGGCGGCGCCGGCGGTCCGGGCCTGCCCGGCGGCGTCGGCGGTCCGGGACTGCCCGGCGGCGTCGGCGGTCCGGGACTGCCCGAGGATGTTGCCGCGGTGCGGCGGGTACTCCAGGCCGGCGACGAGCCGACCGTCGTGGTCGCCCACAGCTACGGCGGGATCGTCACCGCGGAGGCCGCTGCGGAAATCAGGTCGGTGCGCCACCTGCTGCTGGTCTCCAGCTACCTGCCCGAAGTCGGGCAGAGCCTGTCCGACTTCGGGGACGGTGGCCCCTCCCCGTTCCTCGACGTCGACCCCGATGCCGGCACGTTCGGGGTCCGCCCGGAGCTGCTCGTGGACACGTTCCTCCAGGACTGCGACCCCGAGGTCCAGTCACAGGCGGCGGACCACCTCGCCCGGCAGAACGTGCAGGTGACCGAGCAGCCGGTCGGGGCGGCCGCATGGCAGCAGCTGCCCTCGACATACCTCGTCTGCACTCAGGACCGGGGCACCCCGCCACGGCTTCAGCGCGAGTTCGCCCGCCGGGCCGGCAGCGTCGTCGAACTCGACGCCGGCCACCACCCCTTCCTGTCCCAGCCCGCAGCGGTCCGGGACCTGCTGCTGAACCTGTGACAGCAGCCGCGCACCGAGCCGAGCCGGCGATCTGCCGGGCCTCTGCCGGGCCTCTGCCTGCCCTTAGAGCACTTCGACGCGTGCGGACCAAGCGCCGGTGGTTCTGACGGTCTTCCAGCTGCGCACCAGTGCGGTGAGTGGTTTGGATTCGAAGAGGAGACCTATCGCCGACGCAACGAGGCAGCGCAAGGCATGAACGCGGTCAAAGGCTTCCGGGCCGTGGCCATCCGCTACGAGAAGCGGGCCCATGTGTTTCACGGCAGCGTGCCGGCGGCCGTGCTCCGGCTGTGGCTTCGCGGCTGACGGACACCGGATGCCGCGGCCGGGGCGCATTCTTGTGGTTGCGGTCAGTAGATGATCGACACGATGTGACAGGTGGCTTCGGCCAGGTCGCGGTCGCCGTCGATGACGGCGCGGGACAGGGCTGTCTCCGGCTGGATGCCGCGGGTGCACAGGCGCCAGGCGGTCTCGGCGTCCAGGTGAACGACCGCGGTGGGGCGTTCGGCGTCCGGCTCGGCGAGCGACCAGCGGTCCCCGGTGGCCGTCGCGGTCCAGGTGCCCCCAGCCGGGCCGTCGATCCGGACCTGGCTCTGGGTGCCGACCGGCAGGTCGACGTCACGCAGAGTGTGGGGCAGGGCTCGCATGAAGGTGTCCAAGACCACGGACAAGAAGCGTGGATCTGGGTCGGTGTCCTGGCCGATGGCGTGCCGGATCTGCTGGCGGTGGGTCCAGAACTCGGTGAAGTCACCCGCACGGTCGCGCTGCGCCGGGCCCGGACCGAACGGCCCCGGCAGCAGGACACCGTCACGTCGGTGAGCACGGCCTTGCGCAGTACGGCATGACCACGATCAAGTGACAAGCCTACGTGGGGAGTTCCGCCAGCGCCTGCCGTACGCCAGCAGCAGAAGCTCGCAGTGGCTATTGCCCGGCCGCCGGCCCGGACAGCCGTGGAACCCGCTCAGCCTCCAGGTGCACCTTCGTGAGATTGGTGTGCCCTCCACAGCGCGGTAGCACCTCCGCGATCGGCCAACTCGTCCTCCGTCCAGGCTCCGTCCCCCGTCATCGCGAGGGCACTCGGCGGAGTACCGCGCAGTGCTCGAAGACCGCTCACGAACGCTGGGCCGCGATCATCCACACACCTTGTACACCCGGCACGCACTGGCGTGGGTACTCGGCCAGCGAGGCCACCTGGCAGCGGCGGAAGCCGAGTACCGTGCAGCACTCGACGGCCAGATCCGGCTTCTCGGTGAGGAGCACCCACACACCCGAAGCACATCCCGTGCTCTTGGTGATCTGCTCCGCCGCATCGAGTCCCAGCCGGCCACCGGAGCCGAAAGCGGTCGGCAGAGTGTGCCGTGATCCTCAGGCCGGGGCGGGGACGACCGGTGGGCGGTGCCGAGTGACAGGCCATACCTCGGCGCGCAGCCCTTCGGAGAGGCTCTGGACGGTTTTCCGAGCCCGATTTGGGACCATGGCCATGTGAAGGGAAATCCGGATTTCGGCGGGGCCGAGCCGGTGGATGCGCTTGAGGTGGCGCCGACGCCCCGGACGGCTGTGGCGTGGCTGCCGCCGCGGAAGCTCTGGCCGGTGATTCAGGACATCCGCTGGGAGCACGATCCGCAGGTACGGCGGTGGCCGCCCCATGTGAATCTGCTGTTCGGTTTCGTGCCGGAGGAAGCGTTTGCGCGGGCCGTGCCGCTGCTGTCCGCCGGGGCGGCGCGGAGCACGGCGTTCACGGCGCGCCTGGCCGGCGTGCGGTACTTCCGGCACCGGCGCTACGCAACGCTGTGGCTCGATCCGGCCGCGGCGGACCCAGCGCCGTGGGTCCACCTCCACCGGGAGCTGGGCCTGCGGTTCCCGCTCTGCCACGGGCGCGTCGGCCACTTCACCCCGCATCTGTCCCTCGGCCGCACCCAGGACCCGAAGCGCCTGGCCGCCGAGTGCGCCGCCCGGCTCGGCGCGCTGTCGGTGGTGGTCGAGGAGGTGGTCCTGCTCTCCCGACGCGGCGAGGGGCCCATGCAGCCGCGGGCCGTGATCACACTGGGCACTGGCGAGGTCCGCCGACCGCAGGAGGGCTAGATGGAGGGGTGCTAGAGGTGTTGTCCCCCCGGCACGTTGGTGACAGGCGACATGGCTGTCAGGGCGCGTGAACGAGGGCCTTCCGGCTCGGGGTGGGATTGCGACATCTACCGCCGAGTGCAGGAGGCTCTCGTGCTCCGCCGTAACGCCCTGGCTGACGCCGACCGGCAGTCTGCGTCTGGCCCGGTGCGTCGTCTGCGACGGCCGGCCGCTGCGCCGGGAAGCAGAGCGTTTCCAGGTCAGCCATACGACCGCCGACCGCTGGGCGGGCCGCTAACGGGTCAGCGCACGGTTCCGTCCCACTGCCAGTCCGCGCGCCGGGGCAGGCCGGGAAGCGAGAGGCGGCCCGTGCACCACAGCAGAGTGTCGGACGGGGCGTGCCCGGGCGGCGCGTCGGGGAAGAGGCGGGCGAGGACGGCGGTGCTGAGGCCGTCGGGCGGGGTCCAGGCCAGGCCGAGGGCGCGGGTGATGTCGTAGGTGTGGACGGCCAGTTCGGTGATCCCCATGGCGGCGAAACCGGTGGCGTCGGAGTGGCCCCAGGGGTGCCAGGCACGTGCTTCGGCAGGTGTGTCGCGCACGGTGGAGGTGAGGACGGATGCTGCGATGCGGATGCCTTCCAGGCAGGCGGGGACGGGGGCTTGGGGGTCGAGTGAGGCGAAGAGGGTGATGTAGCGGTCGTCGGGGCGGGCGATGAGCAGGCCCGTGTAGCCCATCAGGCCGAGGGCGAGATGATCGAGGGTCTGACGGCAGGTCCAGTCCAGGGCGTGGGCGGGGCGTGACCAGTCCTGGTCGGCTCCCTTGAGGAGGGCGGCCAGACAGTCGTCGGTGGCGGCGGCCAGAAGGTCCGTCCATGGCACGGTGGCAGCGGGAGCCATCGGGTTGGGCGGGAGATGGGCGGTGGCTGTGGGTGTCACGGTCACTTGTCGTCCGCCGGCTTCTTCAGGACCTCGATCACACTCGCGTAGCTGTCGGAGCCGTGGCCTGCGGCCTTGGTCCGTTCCATGGCGGACTTGAGGAGTTCGGGCAGGGCGTTGTCGATGCCGCGGGCCGCCGCCGCGTGGATGAGGTGGTCGATGGCCGCGATCTGCACGTCAACGGTGGCGTCGTCGCCCGGGTAGCGGCCGGCGTCCACCTGAGGCGCATAGGTCGTCAGGAAGCCGGCCACGGCGGTCAGCCAGCGGATCGCGACAGGGGTGAAAGCCGTGGCCGGTGTCTTCTCCGCGCCGACCAGTGCGGTGCCGTGCAGCCAGCCGGTCATGGTGGACCACATCAGGCCGAGCAGCGCCGCGTCGTAGAGGGAAGCCAGGCCCGGGTCGGTGCCCAGGTGCACGGGGTCCCCCAGGGTCGCCAAGGTCGGACGGTGGGCTTCGAAGACGGCGTGTGAACCGCTGTAGAGGAACATCATCTCGGGGCTGCCGACCCCCGGCGGGGTGGTCATGATCGCGCCGTCGAGGTAGTCGGCGGCGTGTGAGCGGGCCCAGGCGGCGGCCTCGTGGGCCTGCTCCGGGGAACCGGAGGTGAGGTTGACCAGGACCTTGCCCGCGAGGGAACCGGCGACAGGGTCGAGGACGGCGTGCAGCACCTCGTAGTCCAGTACGCAAGCGACGGTCAGCGGGCTCGCTGCGATCGCTTCCTCGGGTGTCGTGGCCAGGCGGGCGCCCCGCTCGACCAGAGGCTGGGCCCGGTGCGCCGAGCGGTTCCACACGGTGGTCTCGTGGCCCCGCTCCAGCAATGCGGCGGCCAGCGCTGAGCCCATGGAGCCCAGGCCGATGACGGTTACTGCCGGGCGATCAGAATGCATGCCACAACTCCCTGTAGGTCCGCCTGCGGCGGTTGGTCACGTAAGGACCAAGATCGCAGCGTGCGACGGCCGGGAACAGTGACGCTGGTGACAGCAACCACCAAATTCCTGCCATACCCTTCGAGGTATGAATCCTGGTTCCGTCGCCGTGGTCGTGTCCGAGGACATCGGCGTCCCCTCGTGGGATCTGTACGAGTTGAGCATCCCCTGCACCGTCTTCGGGAAGCCGCAGCCGGACCTGGCCGACCCCTGGTACGACCTGCGGCTGTGCAGTACGGGGCAGCGTCAGCAGGACAGCTCTGCGACCGGGGCCGGGGCCGGGGCCGGGCTGGCGATGCGGACCCCCTACGGGCTCGATGACCTGGTCGGTGCCGACACGGTCATCGTGCCCTCGGTGCCCGACCCCTGCGTCGAGGAGGGCCGACCGCTGCCGCCGGCACTGATCACGGCCCTGCGCCACGCCTACGACGCAGGCGCCCGCATGGTCTCCCTGTGCACCGGCGCCTTCGCACTCGCCGAGGCGGGGCTGCTCGACGGACGACGCGCCACCGCCCACTGGATGCACACCGCTCAACTGGCCGAGCGCTACCCGAAGGTGCACGTCGACGACTCGGTGCTGTACGTGGACGACGGCGATGTGCTCACCAGCGCCGGGCTGACCGCCGGCCTCGACCTCTGCCTCCATCTGGTGCGCCGTGACCTGGGCGCGCACGTCGCCAATCAGCTGGCCCGCCGGATGGTGGTGCCCGCCCACCGGCCCGGCGGCCAGGCGCAGTTCATCGACCTGTCCGTGCCCACCACCGACGACGGGAGCCTGGGGCCCGTCCTGGACTGGGCCCGTAAACACCTGGACCAACCCCTGACGGTCGAGGATCTGGCTCAGCGGGCGGCGATGAGCCCGCGGACCCTCCACCGGCGACTCCAGGCCGCCACCGGGACCACTCCACTTCAGTGGCTCCTCAACCAGCGCCTGGGACGAGCCCAACACCTGCTGGAATCAACGGACTTGCCCATCGAGAAGATCGGGGAGCTGAGCGGCCTGGGCACGGCGAACAACCTCCGCCACCACTTCCTCAAACAGATCGGAGTGTCGCCCAGCAACTACCGACGGGCCTTCCCCCGGACAACGCCCGAGTCCTCCCCCTCAGCGATTCGATAGCCGGGCGCAGGACGGAGAGGGCCGACCGCGGATCGGCCACGACGCATCCGCACCCGGCTCAGGAAGTAGCCGGTGCCGTGGGTGCCCATGGCGTTCCACAGGGCTCCGTTGGTGACGTTCATCAGCGCCCCGCACCCCAGCCCGTGGGCGACGGGCCCCTGGAGCGGGGCACCCACCCACAGGGTTCGCAGAGTGCCACGCTGCACGTCCGCCCCCTTCCCCCGGTCCGCATGTGCCTTCCACCACCCCGGATTGGGCGGGAAGTACGCCTCACACGGAGTGCCCGGGTTGACTGCCGGCCACCGCTCATCGTTGCCCCACGATTCGGCGAAGAGGCCCAGGGAGATGAGGCCGAACACCGGGTCGGGCGCGGGGGCCGGCAGGATGCCTTCGGTCAGGACGACTTCGCACCACCGGCCGACGACGAAGACCACGACCGCGCCGCACTGCGTGGAGCAGAACGCGGCACGCGCCGGCAGGCGGTTACGGCTCGACCGGGACCGGCTTCTCGGCGCGCAGGTCGCTGACGAAGCCGCCGTTGACCACGCGCATCCAGTAGGCGTGCGTGCGGTCCGCCGGGGGAATGTCGGGGTGACGCTCCAGTTTGCGGTCCATAGAGGTGGCGCCGGCCTGGACGTCCCGTTGGAACGTGTAGGGATGCCACAGGCCGAGTTCGCTGGAGTAGAAGGGCTTGCGCTCCATCAGGATGACCTGGTCCGGGTTGCCCTGCGCGGGCTTCCACGTGACGCGTACGGTTGCCGCGTCGAGACGGTCGACGGACGTCAGCGCCGGGGCCTTCGGGATCACCGAAGAGGCGGCGGGCTTGAGGTCGTTGCTGTGGATCATCCGCGGTACGGAAGGATCGTAGTGCTCCGGGTGGTCCAGCTTCCCGGTGACGCGGAGCGCGGTGGGAGCCTGGCCCCGCTCGCCCGCGCACGCGTCGACCTGGACGACCTTGCGCCAGTCGTCGGAGAACCTCACGTAGTCCTCCTTCTGGGGCGTCAGCTCGCGGACGCCACCGCCGAAGACCCCGCTCACGGTGTAGACGTAGCGGGAGTCGTGGGAGCGGACCACCTGGTAGCTGCACCCGTCCACGGCCGCGGCGCGCGCGTTGATCGCCGGCCGGAGCGACGGTGCGTCGCCGGCAGGTCCGGCGGCGGGGGCCGGCGTGGCTGCTGTGGCGACGCCTGCGCCCGAGGCGAGAGCACCGAGACTCAGCGCGCACGTGGCGATGGCGGCAGCTATGCGAGAGGTCATGCGTCCTCCGGTGACGTCCAGCGGCTCACGGGGAGCCGGCGAGCAGATGACGTGCTGGGCCGGCCCGGCCCGGCTGTGTGGCCTAGCACGGATACGTCTGCGGCGCGGGATGCCTCGGACGTGAGGTCGGCCCTGATCGGGACCGTCGATCAGGGCCGGACGCTACCGGCAATTGACGGTCAAGCAGAAGTCAAGGCACGGCAAAGCGAAGGTTTTGCGTCACCTTTCTTCGGCTGACGCCGTTCGCGGCCGGGGCGGCGGCCGGCTGCGCCACAGCGTTTCCACGCCGAGTTGGTGTGCGGAGGAGCTCGTCGCGCTGCTGGACGGAGGGACCGCGTGGCGGCAACGGGACGCGAAAAACCTCAGTGCTCAGGTGGGGGTGCGTCCCCGGTTCAGTTCTGTGGGGCATCCCCGGTTCTATGGGGGTACGGAGCGTCGTACGGAGTCCGTGGCCTGGGAAGCTCCGCCTGGCAGGCCGACCACCAGAGGACCGGGGCCCGACGCCACTCGACCAGGTCACGGTCGTCATGGGCTGTCGAACCGGGCTGCCAGATCCTCGGGGAGGGTGTCCCGATTCGCCCGGTTCACCTGGACGAGTTCGATGTCGGTGCGCCGTTTGAGGGCGTCGGTGAACGGGTCGCTCTTCACATGGACCGTGGCGACGATGTCGGTCTCGGACGTGAACAGGCGCCGGACCACGTCCTGGAACGCGGTGCATGCCAATTCCATCCGCCCGAGCTCGTCGATCAGCACGAGCTCTCCACGAGCCGGATCCGCTGACCTGAGCGGTGGCAGGGCGAGCCGCTCCATGACGCCCAGGTCGACGCCGTACCGGCCCACCCGCGGTGGCCCTGGGAGGTCGACGTGGGCGAGGACGGCCCGTAGACCGCTGTCCAGGGTTTCCAGCGCGAAACCGGTCCGGGTGCCGCCTTGCCGGATCTCTTCCGTGGTGAAGCCGACGGCCCTGCGGTTGAGCAGCAGCGCGGCAAGCCGGCGGACAACGGTCGATTTGCCCACTCCGGGGCGTCCCTCAAGCAGGATCCTGGTCGGCATCTTGTGCTCCGTATCGGGTGCTTCGTACAGGGTTCCCGGCGCGCTGACCGGCGTACGCGGCCAGTCGGGTGTTCTGTCCGCCTGGACCGGTGCCGACCGGTCCGATCGGGGTACAGCCGCGCGCATGACGGAAATTGAGCTGAGAAGTCCGGCGTTCAACGACCACGCGGCGATCCCTCGACGCCACAGCGGGGAGGGCGACGACGTCTCACCGCCGCTGACCTGGTCGGCGGTGCCGGCCGGTGCGTCGGAGTTGGTGCTGCTCTGCGAGGACCCGGACGCGCCGGGCGGGTCGTTCCTGCACTGGCTGGTCACGGGTATCGATCCGGGGAGTTCCGGTGTGGCGGAGGGAGAGTCACCTCGCGGCGGCCAGGAATGGCCCAACGGATTCGGCCGGGTGGGCTGGGGCGGTCCGATGCCTCCGCCAGGACATGGGGTGCACCGCTACTTCTTCCGTCTGTGGGCCGTTTCGGAGTCGCCTTCCCTGCACGGCAAACCGACGGTCGACGCTGTGCATCGTGCCGTGCGAGGCCAGGAGTTGGCGAGCGGCACGCTGGTGGGCACTTACCAACGTTGATCACCGTTGCGGGCGGAGATCGCAAAGCTGCTTGGCGTCTCCCCGGGCACTCTCTACAACCACCTCCCCGCCCTCCGGGAACTCCGGGCAGGCACAGTGCCCCGCCAGCTCGGAGTCCCTGGGACGTAGCCCGACCCCAGCAACGTCAATCTCAGCGGCAGAGGCGCTGTGCCGAGTGAACGCCCACAGCACGAGCCCGAGGCAGCTGAACGCGGCGCCCAGTGCGCAGACCGCGCCCCAGCCGGCCACCGTGTAGAGGGATGTCGCGGCGATGGCGCCGGTGGCGCTGCCGATCGAGTAGAAGACCATGTATCCGCCGATCAGCCGGCTGCCCGCGTCCGGGTGCAGCGCGTAAATCAGGGTCTGGTTGGTGACATGAACCGCCTGTACGGCGAGGTCGAGGAGGATCACCCCGACGACCAGGGCCCAGAGCGAGGTGCGGGTGAAGGCCAAGGGCAGCCATGAGGCGGTGAGCAGTGCCAGGGCGATGCCGGTGGTCCGCCGGGAGAGTCCGCGGTCGTTCAGGCGGCCGGCCACGGTCGCGGCCAGGGCACCGGCGACACCGATCAGTCCCAGCGCCCCGATCGCGCTGTGGGGCAGGAAGTACGGCGCCTCGCTGAGCGGTAGCGCGACGCTGCTCCATAGGGCGCTGAAGGCGGCGAAGATCAGCAGACCGAACAGGGCCCGGAGCCGCAGCAGTCGTTCCCGTGCGAACAGGGTGATCGTGGAGCGCAGGAGCTGTCCGTAGCGCAGGGCTGTGGGCGGAGCGTCGGTGTGGCGCGGCAGCACTCGGTACAGGACCAGGGCGAGCAGGGCGGTGAGTGAGGCCGAGGCGAGGTAGACGGAGCGCCAGCCCGCGAGGTCGGCCATGAGGCCGGATGCGGTGCGGGCGAGCAGGATGCCGATGACCACGCCGCTGGTGACCAGACCGACGACCCGTCCGCGCCCGGCGGGAGGGGCAAGTGCTGCCGCGAAGGCCACCAGCGTCTGCGTGACGACCGCGAGAAGTCCCGTCGCGGCCATGCCCACGAGCAGGACCGCCGCCGTGGGGGCGGCGGCTACCACGGCCAGCGCCGCCACCAGGAGCAGTAACTGGGCCACGATGAGCCGTCTGCGGTCGGCCATGTCGCCCAGCGGCACGAGGAAGAAGAGTCCCAGCGCGTATCCGACGTGAGTGAGGGTGACCACGCTGCCGACCAGTGCCGGGCTCATGTCGAGGTCGTGGCCCATGGTCACCAGGAGTGGCTGGGAGAAGTAGACGTTGGCCACCGCGGCCCCGCAGGCGACGGCGAACAGTATGACGACGCCACGGGACAGAACAGACCCGGAGCCCTCCCCGCCTCGGGCCTCGGCCCGTCGTGCCGCAGCCTCACCGTTGCCGGGCATCAGCACAGCATCCCTCCGCACATCTGGTTTCAACTTGCCACCAATGACGTCGGCGACGGTAGTCTTTTTGGTAGCATGTTGCAACCATCGTGAGAAGTGAGGGACCGTCATGGTGTCCAGGACGCGTTTCGACGACAGCGAATGTCCCGTCGCCCGGTCGGTGGACGCGATCGGCGACTGGTGGTCCCTGCTGATCGTGCGGGACGCCTTCGACGGAAGCCGGCGCTTCGGGGAGTTCCAGCGCAGCCTCGGCGTGGCGAAGAACATCCTCACCGCGCGTCTGCGCACCCTGGTCGCCGGCGGCATCCTCGAATCCGTCCCCGCCTCGGACGGCAGCGCCTACCGCGAGTACGCACTGACCGCGAAGGGCGAGGCGCTCTTCCCCGTCATCGTGGCACTGCGACAGTGGGGCGAGCAGAACTTCTTCGCCCCTGGCGAACCACACTCACAGTTGGTCGACCGCCAACAGGGACATCGCCTCCGCACACTGGAAGTACTGTCCGCGGACGGACGACAGCTGAACCCCGACGACACCACCGTCCACAAGATCTCCACCACCCAGTGATCCGGGCCGGAGTCGATCGCCTTCGTGAAGGCGTCCTTGAGATGGCGCGGCCGTTTCGGCGGTGAGCTCCAGGGGTTCCACGTCCGTGGGCGACGCCTTCAACACCCGCAGCGCACGTCGAGAGCCGCCCCCATGCCCAACTGCGAATTGGACATGGGGGCGACTACGGGAACGGATGGTGTCACCGCGGTGCGGCCCACCCACCCCAGGCAGGGGCGGGTGGGTGCGCCACTGCTACTCCTGGAGCTTCTCCTGGATTTCCGTCAGGGCGGCCGACACATGCTCCTCCGTGTGCGTCTTGTCGAGGCCGAACCCGCTGAGCACGCCCTGGCCGTTCTCCTGCTCCAGCAGCGCCAGCAACAGATGCTCCGTGCCGACGTAGTTGTGGCCCAGCCGCAGCGCCTCGCGGAATGTGAGCTCAAGGGCCTTCTTCGCATGGGCGTCGAACGGCACGAGGGCGGGCAGGGGCTCACTGGAAGGCTCCGGCAGGGTCCCGGCCACGGCCTCTTTGACCGCCTCCAGTTGTATGCCCTGGGCGACGAGCACCCGTGCGGCCAGCCCTTCCGGGGCGTCGAGCAGGCCGAGCACGAGATGCCCCGTGCCGATCTGCGCGTGACTACCTTCGCGGGCCTTGTTCTGGGACGCGACGACGACATTCCTGGCCCGCGGAGTGAACCTGCCGAAGTCCTGGCTCATGTCGGCCGCCGCCTCGTCCTTCGTCACAAACCGCTTCTGGGCGGCCTGCCGCGTCACGCCCATGGACTTGCCGATCTCGGTCCATGAGGCACCGGACCGGCGGGCTTGGTCGACGAAGTGACCGATGAGGTGGTCGGCCACTTCGCCGAGATGGTCAGCGGCCACGACAGCGCTCTGGAGCTGGTCCAGGGCATCGCCGTGCACCTTCTTGATCGCCTCGATGAGGTCGTCGAGACGGACGGGATTGTTCATCTGAGTCGAATCCACCATGAGGCAACCCTAGGTTGACAATTGAGTGGGTGTCAACCCGTGGTTGACGGTCGCGCGCAGTCGTCGCTGAGGCCGCCGGCACGCCTGCTCCCCGAGGATGCCGAGCGTGGACGAGACCGGCGGCCGGGTATGTACGCCGACAGGCGGAGCACCACCGTGCCGCCCTCGGCCCCGGCTGCCTCGCCCCCCCGCACAACCGCCCACCTGCCCGGGCATGGGCGCGGCCGAGGTGCGTTCGCCGGCGAGCTCGACCACCACGCGTGATCTCAATTCCCGAACGGACCGGCATCGAACTGGGCGTCAATTGCCTGACCTGCACGGTTTGCACGTCCTTGGTGTGCCAACGTCGAGGCCGGCACGAGTGGCCAGGCGAAGGGACGGACGACAGTGGGATTACGCAACGGCCGGTGGGGAATGGCGCTCAGCGCGGTCGCGGCGGCGGCCGCGGGGGTCGTGCTGCTCGGACCCGGTGCCGCGGGGCCCGGAGCCGGTCCGAAGGCGTCGTTCGCGCTCCGCTCCCATGAACCGCAGGTGGTCGTGGGTGATGACGATGCGCCAGTGCCGCTCCTGACGCCCGCGTTCAAGAACACCGGGCCCGAATCGGCCTCCCGCGGCGTCGTCCTGCGGGTGTCGGTCACCAACGCGGCGATTGCCGACACCGCCCCCTCACACCGCAACTGCTACTACTCGGACGACTACCGCACAGCGTTCTGCGAGTTCCCGGACGCCGTGCCCGTGGGAGCCGCGTTCGAGACGACCGAGCCGATCACGGAGCGCATCAACGCCCAGTACCACGAGCTCGAAGCGGCATACACATACGCCATGTGGCCGTTGGACAGTCCTTCACCGCACACCCCGGACTACAAGACGCACTACCACCAGGGCACGGGTGACGCACTCGGTCTGAAGCCCACGACCCTCAGCGCCGGCAAGCGCGGTGGTGAACTGCGCTTCCGCTGGAAGGCGTTGGAGGGGCCGGCGGACTGGTCTGTCAGCCCCCTCACGATCCGCGGCAGGATCGGTGAAGAGGTCGAGGTGGATGTCCCACAGCCCCGGAGCACACCGCAGCCGGGCCCGATACGGATGCGCGTCGAACTCCCGCCCGGCACCACACTGGCCGAGCTCACACCGGAGGTGCGGGCATCAAAGCCTTCCGAAGTGGACTACTGCTCGCGGGATGACAAGGACGGGAACATCTACTGCACCAACGTCAACTGGAACGTCCTACGGGTGCGGATCGACCACCGGGCCGACGGCGGCGAAGGGCGGATCTCGGTGCCCCAGCCGTTCAACGGGGACACCGACCCAGCCAACAACTCCGCCCCGATCAAGGTTGAGATCACCGGCACCGAAAAATAGCCGGAGCACGCCATGCCACCGGCATCCGTGGGCCGGGCAGCCCGACTGAGCCACCAACGGCGTAGCAAGGCAGCCTGTCCAACCGCGTAGCCAGAACCAGACCTTGGACGACTCCCCCACGGCCGGCCCCCTGTATGGCGAACTGAGCGGCGGGCTGCTCTGAGACGCCTGTTGCCGATATTTCCTACGGCCGGCGCCGGGTGACGATCCGCAAACGGGAGGACCACCCGCACGGAGGGCGGGGCGATTCGCCCGCGAAGGCGAGAGCCGGGACCTATCGATGCTTCTCCCACTCGTCCCGGGTGAGTTCGTACTCGACTTCGCCGTGCTCGGAGCCCTCGATCGCCTCCGGCCAGTCCCCGGTGAAGTTCCTGACGAAGCACAGGCCCGACTTCTCCATGACACGGCGTGAGCGGGTGTTGACGGTCATGGTCTGCGCCATGACCCTCCGGACCCCCAGTTCCGTGAACCCCTTGGCGATCAGGGCCCGGGAGCCCTCGGTGGCGTAACCGCGCCCCCATGCCGCGTGATGCAGTCGATAGCCGAGTTCGACCACGGCGGAGCTGTGCTCCTCCAGCGGCCGGAACTCGAACCAGCCCAGGAAGGAACCGGTGGCCTTCTCCTGCGCGGCCCAGTAGCCGCGGGTCCCCCAGCACGGGTAGTCGTGCAGGAACCGGGGCATGGTCCGCGTCTGGATCACCTCACGGTCGGCGGGGCGTCCGCCATTGATGAAGCGCATGACCTCGGGGTCGTTGTTCAGGGCGAACAGGCGGTCGGCGTCGGCCGGCGTGAACGCGCGCAGGATGAGCCTGTCGGACTCCAGGAAGATGGGCATGCGCGATCTTCACCACGGGCGGGTCGGCATCGCCACCGGTTTTCAGACCGGTGGCCGGCAGCGGAGTTCATGCTGCGGCGTTTCACGAGCGACCACCTATGAACGCCCCGGCGGGTCTCCCGACAGCCTCGCCACCCAACGACGTGCTGAGCATCCCCGCGCCAGGTGGACGACGACGGAGAAGACGTCGTGCGGCACCGTGGGGTCGGTGACGGTCAGGCCGAGCTCGTGCCCCGCTGCGACGGCCCCGTCGGCGGCGGCGGAGGTGCGACCGGCGAGCTGTTGTGGTGTCAGGAAGGTGGTCATGGCTTCCTCGATGCAGCGGGAATTCTGGCTGTTGGGCAGGTCGGGGCGGGGCGCGCGGGCCATTCGCGGCGGAGGCGAACCGACGGGGTCAACACCTGCGACCGGTACGCAGCTCCAGCTGCTCCCCCTCGAAGCGTGCGCGGAATTCGCGGTCGTGCGACACCGCGAGGCCGTCCGGGCCGCCCGGCCGCGAACGCGGCGAGCAGCGGGAGCCGCGTGGTGTGCGCGGGTAACTCCTGCGCGAGGTAGCCGATCCGGGCGGGGCGGCGTGCCGTGCCCGCGTCGGGCTCCAGGTCGCCCGCCAGGACGCGCAAGAGCGTCGTCTTGCCCGCGCCGTTCTCGCCCGTGACCAGCAGCCGCTGTCCGGGCGCGATCGCAAGGAGCCCGTCCAGACACAGCCGCTCGCCGACCCGTACGCCGTCGAACTCGGCGAGGAGGCCCTGGGCGGGGCCGTCTGCCGCCGCGACGGGCGCCGTCGACTCGATCAGCGCATGGGTGACCGCGAGCAGGACAGGGCGCCCCTGACCTCACCGGTGGCGGCGGCCCGTACGGCGGCCGAGCGGCGCTTTGACGACCGGCCGCCGTAGCGCTAGTTGTTGGGTGAAGGCACCGTTGCCTGCTGCCTCAGCAGATCGACCCGGCTGGCCAACTGGTGCAGTTGCGGGCACTCGTAGAAGGAGTTCAGCGGGACGTCGACGCCGAAGCCGGCCAGGACGGCCTCTCGGACCCGAGGGATGGTCAGGGAATCGCCGCCGAGCGCGAAGAAGTCCGCGTCCTGGCCCTGCGGCGGGACGCCGAGGACCTGCGACCAGATGAGGGCCAGCTGCCTCTCGGTCGCACTGCCCACGGCGGCGTCGGTCCGGCCGGGTCCCCCGGCTTCGGAGAGCACGGCGGGCAGCCGCTTCCGGTCGATCTTTCCGGAGGTCGTCAGCGGCATCTGGTCGAGCACGACGCAACGCGCCGGCACCATGTTCCGCGGCAGCCGTTGCGCGAGCGCAGCCTTGAGCTGGTCCGGCGACACCGCGGCACCGGCGCTGAGTTGGGCGTAGGCCACCAGCTGGGACCGTCCCTCGTCGATTTCCCTCTCCACGACCCCGGCGTGCACGACGCCCGGCACGTCCAGCAGGGTGGCCTCGACCTCGCCCAGTTCCACCCGCACCCCGCGAATCTTGATCTGGTGGTCGACCCGCCGGTGGAAGACGAGCTCGCCATTGGCCGTCCTGCGGGCCAGATCTCCCGTCCGGTAGATCCGGAACCCGGGTTCGCCGTGCGGGTCGGGGAAAAAGGCCGAGGCGGTCAACTCGGGATTGTTGAGGTACCCGGGTGCCAGGAACTGACTGCGCACCCACACCTCGCCGAGCTCACCATCGGCCACCTCGTCACCGTCGGCGGTGCGCAGCACGATCTCCCGTCCCGGCAGGGCGCGGCCGACCGGGATCGTCGACGAGTGCTCGTCGTCCGGGGTGACCAGGTGGAAGGTGGCCAGGATGTTCTCGGTCTGGCCGTACATGTTGTAGATGTCGGCCCGCGGGAAGGTGGCGCGCAGCTTCGTCACCAGCGCCGGCCGCAGTTCCTCGCCGGAGACGGTGAGCACCCGCACGTGGTCGAGCGCACCCGCGCCGGTGTTGTCCACGGCGTCGGTGAGCGCGCGGTAGAGGCTGGGCGCGGTCACCAGGTGAGTGAGCTCATGGCGGCGAATCCACTCGGCGACCGCCTGCACGTCCGACTTGACCTCGGACGGTGGCATCACAAGGGTCGCGCCGCTGCGGACCACGGAGAAGATCTCCACGCAGGCCGCGTCGTAGGTGAACTGCGCCCACTGGAGCTGCCGCGCGCCCTGCGAGAGGCCGACCTGGCGGGCGTACCACTCGGTGAGCTGGTCGATGTTGCTCCGCGTCAGGACGATCCCCTTGGGGGTACCTGTCGAGCCGGAGGTGTAGACGACCGTCGCGGTGTCCGTCGGCAGCGTCGCCGTACCGCGGTCGCGGCTGATGCGCTCGATGTAGGCATCCGAGGACTCGCCGATACGCAGCAGACCCAGGTTCAGCTCCGCCAGATCAGCGACCAGCCGCTTGCCCCCCTGACTGCTGTCGGTCAACAGGTACCTGGCTCCGCAGTCGCGGACCATCTTTCGGTTCCGGGCAGCCGGCTGGCTGCTGTCCAGCCACACGAAGGCGGCGCCGACCTCCAGCGTGGCGAAGATCGCGGCGACCGCGTCCGGTCCGTGCTCGATGCTGATCACCACAGCGTCATGGGGACGCAGGCCGATACAGAACAACACGTCCGAGTACTGGGTGACGCGGCGGCGCAGGTCGCCGTAGGTGCACACGCCATCGGCCGTGATGATCGCGGTGCGCTCGTCGTCCTCGCGGATCCTGCTCAGGGGAGCCAGGAGGTGGGTGGTGTTCGGGTGCACGCTATTGCCCTTCAGTCTGACGGGCCGGATGGTTGTTCCGGCACCGCGCTGTGTCCGATCGAAGGAGTTCGGTGACGGTGTCGCTCAGGCCGGCGGCGTGCGCCGAGGCGATCAAGTGCGGCGCCGGCAGTTCGTCCAGGGTGAAGACCGACTCCGTGTACTGCTGCCACTGCGCCATCTCCGCCGCGCCGATCGTGCTGTCGCTGGTGCCCACGATCGCGTGCACCGGGCACCTGAGCGTGGGCCGCTCGGCATCCGGCACCTGGCGCAGCAGCTCGATATCGGCCCAGACGGTGTCGAGCACGACGTCGCGGAGTTCGGCGCACTCAAGGATCTCCTGCGCACCCGGGTCGGTGCGAAGCAACAGATCGGGCACCTGCTCGCGGGAGATCGCGGGAAACGGCCTGAGCAGATGCGGTGGGGCGGCGGACAGCACCACCAGTGCCAGTGCGGGTCGGCCGGGTTCGAGTTGCCTCGCGACCTCGGCCGCGAGCAGGCCACCGAAACTCTGTCCCAGCAACGCCATCGGCACCTCTGGATCGGCGGCCGTCCGGAGCGCGTCCGCTATCTGGGCAACCAGTTCCTTCAGGCCGGTCGGGGCCGGCTCGCGGTAGCGGACGAACCGGCCGGGCAGTTGGATCGCCCACAACTCCGTGTCCGGCGGAAGCGCGGTACTCAGAGCGGAAAATGACGCCGCCGAACCGCCCGCGTGCGCGAAACACACCAGCCGGACCCGCGGCGCCCGCCTCGGATGCGGTATCCAGAACCACGAACTTCTCGCGTCGGGGTGCATGAACAAGCACATCTCCCGGAATTGTTTGGCCACCGTCCATCGAACCCGATGACAACGGGAAAGTGGCCTCAAATTACGGCGGGCCCGCGTTGCGGTCAAGCGAACTGGAAGATCGTGCTGCCGACGGTTGTAATTTCGTCTATTCGAGCGGACACGAAAGACCGGCCCCTGTTGGCCGTTGGACGCACGCTGTTGACGAGCGGCGATCCGTGTTCATAGCTTGATTTCGCTTGGGTGCCTGCCGACTGAGGAGAATTTCCCCGGTATGAACGACATGGATGAATCCGAGATATCTGCGGGAACGCTGGTCGAAGTCCTGAGAAGGCGTTCAGCCGATTCTCCGGACGACATGTTCTACGCATTCCTTTCCGGCGATGTGGAAGTCGCGGAGCAGGCGAGTTACGCGGAACTCGACCGCTCGGCCCGTGCGCGCGCCGCGATGCTCCAGCAACGCGGTCTCGCCGGCGGCAACGTGGTACTTGCCCACCCGTACGGCCTTGAATTCGTCAACGCCTTCGCCGGATGCCTGTACGCGGGCGTTGCCGCCGCACCTGTGAAGATGCCGCGAGGTCAACGCGACCTCGACCGGCTCCGTCGCGTCGCCGACGCGGCCGGGACGCGGATCGTACTGACCACCGGGCAGGCGTGCCGGGAACTCCGCACACGATTTCCCGACGCGCCCGAGTTGCAGGACCTGGTCCTGATCGAAACGGACGGCATCGCGGATGCGCTGGCCGGCCAATGGACCGCGCCGGACATCGACCCGAAGCACACCGCGATGCTCCAGTTCACGTCCGGATCAACCGGGCGGCCAAAAGGCGTGATGGTCTCCCATCACAACTTCATCGCCGAGGCCGAACTCATTGGCCGGACCTGGCCCGTGCACGACGACGGGGTGGTGCTCTCCTGGGTCCCGTTCCACCACGACCTCGGCCTGGTGTACAGCATCGTCGCCCCGTGGGTCCTCGGTGTTCCGGCGTATCTGATGTCACCGGCGTTGTTCGTCAGGCGTCCTCGGCGGCTGTTGGACGCCGTTTCCCGGTTCAGGGCCACGCACATCTGCGGCCCCAACTTCAGTTTCGAACTGTGCTTGCGCGACGCGGCGGACGACCTGGACCAGCTGGACCTGTCCAGCCTGCGGGTGGCACTCAATGGTGCCGAACTGGTGCGGGAGTACACCGTGCGGCGCTTTACCGAGAAGTTCAAGTCCGCCGGGTTCGATCCGACGGCGATGTGTGCGGCCTACGGACTCGCCGAGTCAACCCTCGTGGTCTGCGGCTCGCAGGGCGATGAACACCCCAAGGTCCGGTGGCTGTCCGCGCCGGCGCTGCACAACGGTGCCGTCGTCGCGGCCGCTCAGGGCGAGCCCGCTGCCGTGCCGATCGTGAGCTGCGGGCCGCCGATGCCGGGCGTCACCCTCCGCATCGTCGATCCGGTCACCCTGCGCGAACGGGCCGACGAGGAGATCGGCGAGTTGTGGGTGCAAGGCTCCTGCGTCGCGAAGGGCTATTGGAACCGGCCGGACGCGACTCGGGAGACCTTCCAAGGGCGCATCGCCGGACAGGAGAGCGACGGCGAGTTCCTGCGCACCGGCGACCTGGCGTTCCGGTACGACGGGGAGCTGTTCATCGCCGGCCGGTTGAAGGACCTGATCATCTTGGACGGGCAGAACTACCACCCGGAGGACATCGAGTCCATCGTCGAGGATTGCGATCCCTCGCTGGCCACCGTGTCGTGCGCCGCCTTCGCCGTCGAGCGGGACGGCACCGAGCAGGCGGCGGTGGTCGTCGAGATCACCGCGCGCACCCTGGCCGAGACGACGGCCGACGAGTTCGCCGCACGCGTCCGGGACGTGGTCTGGGACCGATGCCAGCTGCCGGTCGCCGAGGTGGCGGTGGTCCGCAGGGGAACACTGGCCAAGACCTCAAGCGGCAAGATCCAGCGCTCGGAAAACCGGCGCCTGCTGGAAACCGGTGGCCTCGACGGACAGATACTGGCTCGGCTGCGCGCCGAAGTGAGCTGGCCGGTGCACGGCACCCGTGAGGCGCCGCCGGCCACTCCGGCAGGTCTGGTCCGGCCGATGGTACGGCTGACGCTGTCCCGGATACTCGGCATCCCCGCAGAGCAGATCGCCGACGACCAACCGTTCGCGCACTACGGGCTCACCTCCCTGGGCGCGCAGCAACTCGCCGCCGCGGTGGAGGCGGTCGTCGGCCGGTCGATCGACGTCACCCTGGTGCTCAACCACCCCACCGTCGACGAGTTCACCGAGGCGCTGGGCCGTTCGGAAGAGGTGGTGTAGGCAATGGCCCCGAAGGCAGCTGCCCGCGATGACCGTGACATCGCCATCATTGGCACGGCCTGTCGCTTCCCGGGCGCGGTGAATACTGCCGAGGACCTCCTGCGGCTTTCGCTCGATGGTGTCGACGCGGTCACCGAGGTGCCGGACTCCCGGCGGCTCGGCGCTCTCTACTCGCCCGACCCGACCGAGCCGGGCCGGATCAGCACCCGCTGGCTCGGCTGCGTCGACGGGATCGACCGGTTCGACGCGGAGTTCTTCGGCATCACGGCACGGGAAGCCGAACAGATGGATCCCCAGCAGCGGATTCTGCTGGAGACGGCGTACGAGGCGCTGGAGCTGGCCGGAGTGCCGCCGACGAGCCGCCAACTGGCCGGCGGCGGGGTGTTCGTCGGTGTCAGTGGCAGCGACTACGGTCGGCTGCTCGGCCCGCAGCTGACCGAACTCGGCGGGCATTTCGTCACCGGGCATGCGAGTTCCATCGTGGCCAACCGGGTGTCGTACCTGCTGGACATGAGCGGCCCCAGCATGGCCGTGGACACCGCCTGTTCGTCCTCCCTGGTGGCCGTGCACCTCGCGGTGCGGGCGCTGCGCGAGGGGGACTGCTCGCTGGCACTGGCCGCCGGCGTGAACCTGATACTCGCCCCCGACAACTGGGTGTCCGTGTCCAAGGCCGGCATGATGTCCCCGACCGGGCGCTGCCGTTCCTTCGGTGCGGGGGCCGACGGTTTCGTCCGCGCGGATGGCTGCGGCGTACTGGTGCTCAAGACGTTGGCCCAGGCCCGGCGGGACGGCGACGAGATCCACGCGGTGATCCGGGGCAGCGCGATCAACCAGGACGGGGCCAGCAACGGGCTGACCGCGCCCAACGGCCCGGCTCAAGAGGCGGTCATCCGTGCCGCGTTGTCCGATGCCGGGGTGCGGCCCGAACAGGTCGGCTATGTGGAGGCGCACGGGTCCGGCACGCCCCTCGGAGATCCGATCGAGTTCGGCGCGCTCGCCGCGACGTACGGGAAGGTGCCTGCGAAAAGCCCTTCCTGCTACGTGGGTTCGGTGAAATCCAACATCGGGCACACCGAGTCGGCGGCGGGAATGGCCGGCATCATCCGGCTCGTGGCCTCCCTGCGAGCCGGGTCCATTCCAGGTTCTCTGCACACCGAGGAACTCAACCCCCGACTGTCGGCGCACAAGACGCGGCTCGCGGTCGCCCAGCAGACCATGCGGTGGCCCGACGGACCCGATCGTCGGATGGGTGCGGTCAGCTCGTTCGGCTTCGGCGGCACGAACGCCCATGTGGTCGTCCAGCAGGCGGAACCGGTGCCCCACCGGCCGGCGACGCCCGCGCCGGCGACACTGGTGCTGCCGCTGTCGGCCAAGGGCGAGCAGCCACTGCGGGAGTTGGCGGGACGGTACCTCTCCCTGCTGTCCGAGGATGACGGTGCGACAGCAGCGGACCTGTGCTACAGCGCCTCCGCGCGGCGCGGTCACCACCCGGTGCGCATCGCGCTCAGCGGACGGGACCGCGACGAGCTGCGTCAGTCGGTGGAATCGTTCCTGGCCGACGGGGCGCCCGACACGGTGGAGGGAGCGGTCTGGCGCGACACCGTCTTCGTGTTCCCGGGGCTGGGGCGGCAGACGACCGGGCTCAGTGCGGCGCTCCTTTCGGAGCCCACCATGGCCGAGCACATCCGTCGCTGTTCCGACGCGTTCGCCCCGCTGTTGGACGTGTCCCTGTCCGAGTTGCTGAGCCGGGGCGGCCCTGAGGTCAATGAGGTAGCGCTGACCCGAACGGACATCGGGCAGGCTCTGCACTTCACCGTGCAGAGCGGGCTGGCCGCCCTGTGGTCGTCGTTCGGCCTGCGGCCGGCGGCCGTGATCGGGCACAGCGCGGGCGAACCGGCCGCCGCGTATGTGTCCGGCATGCTGGACTTCGACGCTGCGGTGGCGTTGGTCGCCGCCCGCGGGTCGGTGATGCAGCACGCCGCCGCCGATCGTCGCATGGTGGCGGTTTCCGCCGCACCACAGGAGATCGGCGACCTGCTCACGCGCTGCCCGGAGAACGTCGTACTGGCGGTGGACAACGGTCCGAGCAATGTCACGCTGTCCGGTCCGACCGAGTCGATCGAGCAACTGGCCGCCGAGCTTGAGGCGGACGGCTACCGGGCCCGACTGCTGTCGATACGATTCGGCTCCCATCACCCCGATCTCGCACCTGTGGGCGAGGAACTCGCCCGCCGTGGCGTCGGCGCCGCGACCGGTCCCGGGTCCGTCCCGCTGTTCTCCTCGATCACCGGCGCGCTGCTCGACCGCACGCAGATGGACCCGGAGCACTGGGGCCGGGGCGTGGTCAACCCGGTGCGGTTCCGGTCCGCCGTGCAGCACGCCGCCACAACGGGATTCACCAGCTTCCTCGAGATCAGTCCACAACAGTCACTGCTCGGCCCGGTGCACACCAGCGCGGCCGCCGTCGGCGTACGGGCGAGCGTGTTGCACGCACTCGGTGAGGAAAGTGACGGCACCGCGAGCGCGCGGGCCGTGTTGCCCGAGTTGTACGTGCGCCGCGCTGCCCTCGACTGGCAGACGGTGTACCAGGGCGGGCGTTTCCTGCCCGGCACGCCGACCTATCCCTGGCAGCGCGTACGCCACTGGGCACTGGACGGCCGGACTCCCACCGGCATCGAGCCACCGCAGGAATCAAGGAAGAGGAGCAAGATGCCGGCATCACAGGAACAGGCCCTGGCCGAGGTGGCCAACGAAGTGGCCACGATCCTGAAGTACCCGAGGGAACAGATCACCCAGCAGTCCTTCTTCCTCGAACTGGGCGCGGACAGCATCCTGTTGCTCCAACTCGTCAACACCTTGAACAAGCGACATGGCACCTCGTTCAAGGCGACCGACCTGTTCGAGAAGTACCAGTCCGTCGGTGAGCTCGCGGCCGCGCTCGCGGAGTCCGGTGCCTTCTCCGCGGAAGCCGCCGGTGAGCCCGAAGCCCCGGCCGCGCCGGTTCAGCAGGTGATGGCGCCGGCCGCGCCCAGCGGCCTCGACGCACCGGTTCAGCAGGTGACGGCGCCGGCCGCGTCCACCGGTCTCGACGCGGTGGTGCGCAATCAACTCGCGATCATGCAGCAGCAACTGACCCTGCTCGGCGGCTCGCCGTCCGGCCAGGTTCAGGCCACCGCGCCCGCCCCCGCCCAGGAGCCGGCACCGCAGCGCACCGCACCCGCGGCCCCCAGGTCCATCGCACCCGCGGCCCCCAGGTCGGCCGCTCCGGCCCCGGCCGGCAAGCGGCTCAGCGACCGGCAGAAGTCCTATGTGGACTCTCTGGTGCGGCGCATGGAGGAACGCAGCCCGCAGTCGAAGAAGCTCGCCGGCCTGCACCGCAACCGCATGGTGGAGAGCCGTCCATGGGGGAACTTCCGGCCCGAGCTGAAGGAGCTCAACTTCCCCATCGTCATCGACCGGGGCCGGGGAGCGCACTTCTGGGACCCCGACGGCAGCGAGTACATCGACTACTGCGTCGGCTTCGGCGTGCACTTGCTGGGCCACAACCCGCAGATCGTCCAGGACGCGATCGCCGAGCAGCTGCCGCGCTCGTTCACCCTGGGGCCTCAGGTGGAACTCACCTACCGGGTCGCCGAGACGTTCTGCCGGATCACCGGGCACGACCGGGTCTCCTTCTGCAACACCGGATCGGAAGCGGTGATGGGCGCGGTGCGCCTTGCCCGGCTCGCGACCGGCCGGCGGAAGGTTGCTTACTTCGAGAAGTCCTATCACGGCATCACCGACGGGATGCTCGGCCGGCGTGGCGAGGAACTCGGCAGCGTGAGCCCGATGGTGGACGGGGTGTCGCCCGGTGCGCTGGACGACGTCGTCATCCTGCCCTACAACGACCAGACCTCACTGGACTACCTCGCCGCCAACAGCCATGAGATCGCCGCCGTCGTCTGCGAACCGATCCAGGCGCGCAACCCGGTGGGGCAGCCGGCCGAGTTCCTGCGCACCCTGCGCCGGCTGACCCAGGACACCGGCACGGTGCTGATCTTCGACGAGATGATCACCGGGTTCCGTATGCACATCCGCGGCGCCCAGGGGCTGTTCGGGATCATGCCGGACCTGGCGACCTACGGAAAGGTGCTCGGCGGGGGCCTTCCGGTGGCGGCGATCGCCGGCAAGCAGGCCCTGATGGACGGGCTCGACGGTGGCAGCTGGGGCTACGGCGACCAGAGCGCTCCGACCGCGGAGACCACGTTCTTCGGCGGCACGTTCCAGAAGCACCCGCTGGCGATGGCGGCGGCCAACGCCACCCTGGAGTACCTGGAAAAGCACGAGGACACCCTCTACACCGAGCTGAACGACAGGACCGCGCGGGTGGTCGGTGCGCTGTCCGACCTGTTCGTCCAGCACGAAGTGCCCTACTCGCTGGCATCCATCGGCTCACTGTGGCGGTTCCAGTACCGCGGCATGTCCAACCTGTACCACCCGCTGCCGTTGGAGATGCTCTACCACAGCCTGCTGGCGGACGGCATCTACATGTGGGAGGGCAGGACGTTCTTCATGTCCGCCGCCCACACCGACAGCGACGCCGAGCGCCTGATCGACGCGGTGGACCGCGGTCTGCACGACTTGCGGAAGGCGGAGTTCCTGGACGGTGCCGCCACCGCACCCCCGGTCCGGACGGCTGACCGCTGGCCGATGTCCGCCCAGCAGCGAGAGGTATGGGACATCAGCCGGCAGCTCGAGCCGGAATCGGTGGTCTACAACGAGACCGCGGTGCTGGAACTCACCGGCGAGCTGGACCTGCCGGCACTGGATTCCGCGTTGGCCGCGGTGCGTCAACGACACCCGGCACTGCGCGCGGTCTGCTCCTCCGACGGACACGACCTCCTCGTGGCCTGCGGCGCCGAAGGCACGACACCTGTCCACACGGTGTCCCCGGGCGACGGTCTCCAGGCCGTGATCGACGAGTACTCCAACACACCGTTCGATCTCGCAACGGGGCCGCTGTTCCGTCCCACTGTGCTGCGGCATTCAGACACCCACCACCACCTGCTGGTCTCAGCCCACCATGTGGTGTTCGACGGCACCTCCATGGTCGCCGTACTCAACGACCTCGCCGACGGCTACACGCGCGCCACCAAGGGGCTGGCCCCGGTGACGATGCGGGGCGGGCGGACACGGCCCGCCTCCACGGAACTACCGGCTGGTGAGCGAAAGGAGGCGCTCGACTACTGGCAGCAGCGTCTGGACACACCTCCCGCACTGGCGTGGGCCGACCCGGACCGCCCGGCGAGCGCTCCGGCGACCCGGCAGGCTTTCCACTTCGACTCGGACCTGTGGGCGGCATTGGTGAAACGGTGCGCGCAACTGCGCTGCACACCGTTCATGGCGGTCTTCAGCGCGTTCACCCAGGCGCTGCACGAGGTGACCGGTCACGACGACCTGGTGGTCAGCACCCCGGTCGATCAGTGCCGGGGCGAGGCGGAACAGGGACTGGTCGGGCACTTCGTCAGCTACGTCCCGGTGCGCAGCCAACGCACCGGCACCGACTTCTCCGCGCACCGCAAGCGGTTCAGCCAACTGCTCGGCGAGGACCTGGCCCACGGGACCCTGCCGCTGGAAAGCATCCTCGGCGAGCTCGCCGACCGGGCGAAGCTCGATGCCCCCTGGCCGGCCCGCCAGCAGTTCACCTCCGTGGTGTTCAACCTCAACCGCCCGATGCCCACGCCGAAGATGGGCGGCCTGGACGTCCAGGTGAGCCTGCCGTCCACCGTGGAAGCGATGTTCGACCTGCTCTTCGACGTCGTCCCGATGGAGGACAAGGTGTTCGTGGAGATCGTGCACCGCGACCGGATACCCGTGGAGGACGTCGCGCTGCTCTGGATGCGTTGGCTCGAACTGGTACGTGAGACCGCACATGCCGAGGGAGAGTCCTGAATGCCCCGGCACGGCAACGAGTCCATCGCCGAGCTGCTGCGGTCGGCGTGGGAACGGAATCCCGATGCGGTGGCGGTTCGCACGCTGGACCGGCAGCTCACCTATCGTGAGCTGCTCGGCAAGGCCGGTGCGGTCGCCGAGCGACTGGACGCCTTGGCGGTGCCGGCCGACGAACCCGTTGGCCTGCTGCTGCGGCGCACGCCCGAACTGATCGCGGCACTGCTCGGCGTGCTGCTGTCCGGCCGGACCTATCTGCCGTTGGACGCCGCCCACCCCACGGACCGCATCGCCTTCCTGCTGGCGGATTCGGGTGCCCGGCGAGTGCTGGTCGACCAGGACTGCGCCGGTTCCGTGCCACCAGGGCCGTGGACGCTGGTGGACGCCGATGCGTGCATGGCCAACCACCGCGAGGGTGAACTGCCTTTCCGCGCAACGGTTCCGGGGGCGACCGCTCTGGTCATCTACACCTCGGGCACCACCGGCGCGCCGAAGGGGTGCTGGATCACCCACCGGAGCCTGGACAACTTCGTGGGCTGGACCGTGGACCACTGTCCTCGTGAGACCTTCGAGTGCAGCGTCGCGGCAACCTCGCTCTGCTTTGACTTCTCCGTCGCCGAGATCCTGCCGGCACTGGCCGTCGGCGGTTCGGTGCTGGTGCTCAACCATCATGTAGAGGTGGCGGATCTGCCGGCGCATGTGCGGCCGACGCAGATCAACGGGGTGCCCAGCGTGCTGAGCGACGTGCTGCGCGACCGGCCGCTGCCGAGCAGCGTGCAGCTGGTCACCCTGGGCGGCGAAGCGGTGCCGCCCAGCCTGGTCGCCAGGCTGCTCGACAGCGGCGTGCCCCTGGTGCGCAACGTGTACGGACCGACCGAAACCACCGTGGTCGCCACATCGGCCTACCTCACCCGTGCTGACACCGATCGGACCGTCTCGCTCGGGGAGCCCGTTTCCGGGGTGGAGATCTACCTGGTCGATGACGCCTTCCAACAGGTTCCCGACGGTGCCGTGGGTGAACTGGTGATCGGCGGCATCGGCGTCAGCAACGGCTATCCCCGGCTGCCGGCCCTGACCGCCGACAGGTTCGTCGCCGACCCCTTCTCCGGAAGCCCCGGCCGTCGGGTGTACCGAAGCGGGGACCACGCGCGGCGCACCGAAGACGGCCGGCTGGAGTTCGTGGGAAGGCGTGACCACCAGGTCAAGATCCGCGGCGTGCGGATCGAACTCAGCGAGATCGAACAGGTGCTGATGAGCCATCAGCGGGTGTCGGCAGCCGCGGTGGGGGTCGCCGGTACCGAACCGGCGCAGTACCTGCTGGCCTACATATGGCCCGCCGACCACGGGACCCCGCCGACGGTCGCCGAACTGAGCGCGCACGTCGAGGCCAAGCTGCCAAGCGCGTTGCGGCCGGCCCACTATGCGTTGCTCGACGACCTTCCCCTCACCACGAACGGAAAGATCGACCGCTCACGGCTGCCACGTGAACCGCGGTTGCTCTCCGACTGCGACCACGGGGCTCCCGAAGTCGCGAACGAAGAGGTCGCGCTGCTGGAAGGGCGGCTGGCCGAGATCTGGGCGAGCACGTTGAAAGTCCAGGCGGTGCGGCGCGACGACAACATCTACGCCCTGGGCGGCAGCTCCATGGCACTGATCAGGATCAGGCGGTCGATCGGCGCCGAGTTGGGGATGGACGTACCGATGCAGATCCTCCTCGGCTGCCCGACCGTGGCCGAGCTCGCCGCTGAACTGCTCGACGAGTTCCTGCTCACCCGGACATGACGCAGGAAGGAGTGATGACGATGAACTGTTTCGACGATCCGGACGGCCGGTTCCTGGTGCTGGTGAACGACGAGAGGCAGCACTCGCTGTGGCCGAGCCTCAAGGACGTGCCCACCGGTTGGCAGGTGGTCCAGGGCCCGGACACCCGAGGCGCCTGCATGGCCTACATCGAGGAGAACTGGACGGATCCGCGGGCCAAGAGCCTCATCGAGTCGACCTCGCGACGGGGTGACCGATGACCACCTCAGACCGGACAGCTGTGCTCGCCGGGCTCGGTACCTGCCTTCCCGTGAGGGAAGAGGACAACGCGGCACTGTCCGAGCGCCTGGACACCAGCGATTCCTGGATACGCGAGAGGACCGGCATCGCCGCACGGCGGATCGCCGGCCCCGAGGTGTCGATGCGCGACTTGGCCGTCGCGGCGGGCGAGAACGCCCTCAAGTCGGCCGGTCTCGCCGAGGTCGACACGGTGGTGCTGGCGACATCGACGCCCGATCGTCCCCTGCCCGCTGCGGCACCACAGGTTGCCAGCAGCCTCGGGCTTGGTTCGGTGCCCGCGTTCGACGTGTCCGCCGCGTGCTCGGGGTTCCTCTACGCGGTGGCGGTGTCAGCCGGCCTGATCGGGACCGGCCTTGCCGGCAACGTCCTCGTGGTGGCCTCGGAGGAGTACTCAGGGATCGTCGATCCGGCGGACCGCGCCACGAGGGTGCTGTTCGGCGATGGCGCCGGAGCGGCTGTACTGAGAAGTGGCCGGCGCGACGAACCGGGGGCGGTGCTCGCCGTGGACTGGGGAAGCGAGGGAACCGGCCGCGACCTGATCGCTCGTCCCGAGGGGCAGGGCGGCTACCTCTCGATGGCCGGCAGACGGGTCTACCTCAAAGCGATCGAGCACATGACGAGCTCGACACTGCGGGTGCTCGACCAGTGCGGCTGGGCGATCAGCGAAGTCGGCGCCTTCGTCCCGCACCAGGCCAACCTGCGGATCATCCGGGCCGTGGCGCAGCAGCTGTCGCTGCCCGAAGACAGGGCGGTGTGCGCGTTGGAGCGGACCGGGAACACCGCGGGCGCGTCGATTCCGCTCGCGCTGGCGCACGGGCAGTCGAACGGGACGCTCAGAGCTGGTGATCGCACGGTGCTCACGGCCTTCGGCGCCGGGCTCGCCTGGGCTTCGGCGGCACTGGTGTGGCCGGAAATCAGCACAGTCGAATCGGAACTGTAAACGGAACCGTAAGAGGAGAAACGCCACCATGATGTACGACTACCTCCGCAACCTGCTCGAAGAGACGTTCCGGGTCAGTGGCGAGATCACGCCGGACAAGAGCTTCGAGGACCTCGACCTCGACTCGCTGACCACGGCCGAGATCTGTGCCGCCCTGGAGACGGATCTCAAGGTGACCATCGACGACGAGGAAGTGAACCAGCGGACCACCTTGGGCACGCTGTCTGATCTGTTGCACCACAAGGGCGCTGTCCTCACCCGATAACCCCTGCTGGTGCCGAAAACTCCATGCACGGCTGCGACATGCGTGTTTTCGTGAGCGGCCGGCGATCGCCACCGCGCTGTCCTCGCCGGCCTGCTCCACCACCTCCCCATGAGGCTCGGCAGTGCTTTCCGATCTCCTGAGAAAGAGGCGTAGGCATGACCGTTCAGACGGAGGCAACGGTCGACACCTCCTCGGTGTCGAGCTCCGGGTTCCTGCGCTTCTGGTTCGGTCAGACACTCTCCCAGTTCGGCACGCGCATCGGCACCCTGGGGATGCCGGTCATCGCTGTTGACGTCTTGCATGCCGGCAACACGCAGGTTGGCATCCTGGGCGCCGTATCCACCATCAGTTTCCTGCTGGTCGGTCTTCCCGCCGGCGCCTGGGTGGATCGATGGCTCAAGCGCCCGACGATGATGCTGGCGGCCCTCATACGCGCACTGGTCGTCCTCGCGATCCCGTGGTTGTGGTTCACCGGTGGGCTCCAGATCTGGCACCTCTATGTGGTGGCCACGCTCGTCGGTCTGGTGACGGTTTTCTTCGATGTGGCCTACCAGTCGTATGTGCCCATTCTGGTACCGGCCGGTGATGTCGGGAGAGCCAACGCCCGGCTGGAGGCCACCTCGCAGCTTGCGACCACCGGCGGACCAGCACTGAGTGGACTGTTCATGCGGGTGGTAAGCGCTCCCGTCCTCATGCTCGGGGATACGCTTTCCTACCTCGTCAGCTTCGGCTGTCTGGCATCGATCAAGGACTCGGAGGTCCAGCAGCGGCGGGAAGCGGGGCCTCGGCGGGCCCTGGCCACAGAGATCGGCGAAGGTCTCCGCTTTGTGCGTGACCAGCCTGTCATCAGACGGCTCGTCGTGGCGATGGGGTTCTCAAACCTCTTCGTGTCCATGGTCTCGACGCTGATGCCCATCTTGGTACTGCGCACCATCGGCCTCGACGCTTTCATGCTCGGGGTGGTGATGACCTGCGGATCGATCGGCGGCGTGCTGGGGGCCGGTCTGGCTCCGATGCTGCGGCGCCGTCTGTCCGACGGAACCGTGATCGCGGGCGGTCTCCTCGCAGCGGGCGTGTTCGTCATGGTCACTCCCGTTGCCGGCTTGATCTCGGGTACTCACAGAAATCTGGGCACCGTGCTGCTGATGATTGCCGAGTTCTGCATGACGGCGGCAGCGCTGGTTTACAACGTGACGCAGGTCAGCCTTCGTCAGAGATTGTGCCCCAAGCATCTCCTCGGCAGGATGAATGCCTCCATCAGATTCGTCGTATGGGGCAGCATCCCCCTCTCCGCCTTTCTGGCGGGCTGGCTGTCCTCGCTGATGGGCGTGGTACCCACGCTATGGATCGGGGGTATTGGGTCCCTGCTCACCGCGCTGCCCATACTCGGCATAGGACGACTCATTCCGGTGGACCAGCATGCGTAAGCAGTGGTAAGAACACAGAAGGGATTGCGAATGGAAGACCGGCCGGCCGCCCATATAAAGACAACGACCACTGGCGCAATTTCAGGCACCGGCAGGGGCGGCAGCACAGACACCGGCGTATGGCTGCGGCGATATCAGATCGCACCGGCCCCCCGTGCCCGTCTCATCTGCTTCCCGCACGCGGGCGGTTCGGCCTCGTACTTCGTGCCGGTCTCCAGGCGACTGTCGCCGGAACTCGACGTCCTGGCGGTCCAGTACCCCGGTCGTCAGGACCGTCGCCACGAGCCGTGCATCGAGGACATCGGGGCAATCGCCGACGGCATCATCCCCGAACTGCTTCCGCTTGCGGACCGGCCCCTCGCCCTGTTCGGCCACAGTATGGGGGCGGCGGTCGCCTTTGAGACCGTGAGGCGGCTGGAGGAGCGGGGGGTTGCACCCGCGGTCCTCTTCGCATCCAGCCGGCCTTCCCCGTCATCTGTCCGCGATGAGGGCCTGCACCGGTCCGGCGACCAGGCTCTCATCGCCGAAATGCGGCGTCTGGACGCCACCGACGCCAGGTTGCTCGAAGACCCGGAGCTCCTGGAGATGATCCTCCCCGTCCTTCGTGGCGACTACAAGGCGGTGGAGACGTACCGCTGCCGACCGCCGCACGCCGCCGTCGACTGCTCGGTAGTGGCACTGTTCGGCGACGATGATCCCCAGGCGCCCCACGAGGAATGCCTGCGCTGGAAGGAACACACACGCGGCCGCTTCGACATGCACGTCTTCGAGGGGGGCCACTTCTACCTCAATACCCACGCCGAATCCGTCCTGCGCATCATCACGGAGCGAATCCGCTAAGTGGGCTCGGGGACTGGCGCGGTGGCCTTCGCTCCGCCTCCAGCCCCCGCGGCCCGGCCCACCGCGGGGCAACGCCGTGTTGATTCCGTCGCGACGAACTAAGCTTCTCCGCAGCGCAGTTGCGCACCATCGAGCACGATGAACGGGTCTCGCACGACCGCACGGACGATCGCTTGGAACTCTTCGATCAATGCGCGCATCGTGCCTTCCTCGAACACCTCCGGCGAATAGACCAGCACTCCGTCGAGCTTGCCTGGGCCGGTGACGGCAATCTTCATCTCCAGGTCGAACCTGACCGTCATGTCGGGAATCAGGTACGCGGAGGTGCGCAACCCGGCGAATGCCGGCATGTCATCGTCGGTGACACCGAGGAAGGCACCCATGTGGGAATGGGTGTTCTGGAGCTCAAAGAGGATCCCGATGTCCGCGGCCCGCTCCCCCGGACTTTCCGTCCGCAGGCGACCAAGCGCGTCACTCAGCGTCGCTTCCTGGTTGGCGAACGCACCCAGCACCGCGGTGCGGACCTCACCCAGCAGGTCGACGAACCGGGGTGTGCCCGGTAGCCGTGACCGAATGGCGAGCAGGTTCACCAAGTTGATGATCAAGCGCTCACGTTCGGCCGAGGTGCGCCCCGAGACGGGGGTTCCCACCGTGATGTCCTCGCGCCCGGTGCGGCGGCGGAGCAAGGCGTGGAAGACCGCGACGACCGTCATGAAGCCACTGGCGCCGTGCGTGCGTCCGACCTCCATCAGCCGCGTCCCGAGCGGGGCCGGTACGGAGAAGAAGAGCGGGGCGCCCGATCCGGTCGGCACGGCCGGCCGTGGTCGGTCGAGGGGAAGTTCGCACGGCAGCGCGCCGGCGAGACGGTCCGACCAGTACGCGGTCTGCTTCTCCATGTGCCCGCTGTCGATGACTGACTGTTCCGCGGCGGCGAGTTCGGCGTAACCGTATTCAAGCGGCGGGAGCAATCGGTCGGGGTCGCTCCCCTGACATGCGGCCAGGTAGCCGATCTCCAGCTCTCGGAAGAACTGTGCCACCGACCAGTCATCGAAGACGACGTGATGACCGACGACCAGCAGGACGTGATCATCCTCCGTCATCCTGACCAGTGCGATCCGAACCACCTCGCCGGCCAGATCGAAACGCCGCCGCGAGAACTCGACCGAAAACTCCGCCAGCCGGGCCTCCGCCGCGTCGATGCCGGTCAGATCGACTCGCTCAACAGTGAATGAGTCCAACTCCTGGATGACACAGGACAACTGCCCCTCATCGTCCAGACGCAACGCACAGCGGAGCGACTCATGTCGGGAGACGATTCCACGGATCGCTCGGAGCATGGCCTGCTCATCAAGGTCTCCGAGGATTCGCAGCCCGGTCGGAACGTGATACACACTCTCAGCAGCCATTTCCTCAGCAATCCAGAGGCGCTGCTGCCCCTGGATGGGAGTCGTCCACACTGGCGACATAGAGCTGCTCCTATCCGATTTCTTGACGTGGCCGACCAGGTTTTCGACGTGGCCGACAGCTGGAATCGACCGAACGAACGGGAGAGGGAGAGGCAAGACCGAGGCGGAACGCGACAAGCGCGATCTCCACCCGGTTGCGTACCCCGAGCTTCCCGATGATCTTGGATGCGCACGCCTTCACCGTGCTCTCCGAGACCGCGAGCAGTCGTGCGATCTCCCGGTTGAACAGCCCCTTGGCGATGCCCTTGAAGACCTGGAGTTCCCGGTCGTTGAGCATGCTCAGCTCTTTGGGCAGATTGCTGGGGTCGTAGCCCGGTAACAGGGTGAACCTGGTGAACACCCGGCTGGTCACCGACCCGGCGAGGAAGGCGTCGCCGGAGGCCACCGATCGCAGCGCCGTCGACCACGACCACGCCGGGGAGTTCTTGAGGATGTAGCCGCGTGCTCCCGCGCGCACAGCTCGCAGCAATAATTCGTCGCTGTGCTCCTCGGTTATGATGATCACGCCGGCCAGCGAGGCCGACGACCGTTCGAGCAGTTTCCGGCAGAAATCCAGGCCACCGTATGGTGGTAACGCCGAGTCCACCATCACCACGTGGGGCTGCACACTGCTGATGATGTCGAGTGCTTCCGGGCCGTTCTCGGCATCACCGACAACCGCCACTTCCTGCTCCCTGCCGAGCAGCACCCTGATTCCGGCACGAGCGAACTCCTGATGGTCGACCACGACCACCCTGATGCGCTCGCCGGTCACGGACGACTAATCAGCTGAGGCTCGGCCGGCACGACCGATCGCTGTCGCGAGCCACCGTCACCCACCGACCGGCAGGAGCACCAGGATCGCTCACCGCACTGGACGGACAACGTGGCGAGCCTCCACAGCTCAGCATCTCCCACAATGCTGAAGGCGCTGTTCGCCGGATCGAGCCTTCGAGCGAACCAGATTCCTTCCTGGGCGCCCGACATCGGCCTGAGTTTTTCTTCATGAACTAACATGGAATCAACCTTCAGCACGGAACCGGGTCGTGGCACACACGAGGAAATGTCGAGGCGCACGCTGGGAGTTGAGGGGAAGAAGAGTTGACGCGGAGTGAGCGGACCTCGAACGTGATGTGCATTGAGCGTCACCAGCTCGCCTGACGCGAGCCGCCCCCAAGGACCACTACCCCGCCGCCGGCGAACCCGACACTCGACAGCACATCAACTAACCCACTACTCAGGCACCTTGACAGCACGCTCGCCCGGGACTCGACCGACAGAAGTGCGCCGGAAGGTTGCGTCCGAGCGCAGCCGCCGCCCGGCGTAGACGGCCACGCGCGCAAGCTCCGGCACGTCCACCCGAGAACGTGCCGACAGGATGAACGACGTGCAAGTCACTAAATGGTTGGTACATACAGGCACGCTAAGGTAGATCACTCATAGGCGTCAATCATTCAATGTCGGCGTCAGCCGAGACATTTGTGATCGTTCGCCGACAGCCGCCGTCCCTTGCGGCAGGCCAGACGTTCCCTGCTCCCTGCCACCCCAGCAGCAGCTCGCGCCCGTGCTGGTGCCCCGCGACCCGTCACCTCCCGGACGGCCAGAACCACCCCCGGCAGCTGCCGTCCGGTGCACCCCGAGGTGGCCACGAAGATGCTCGCTGCCAGGCATTCACGGCCACCGGCTCGGCGACGCCCGCCGCCCTGCGGGCGTATGACTTCCGTCGGCACCCATGGGCTACGTTGAATGCGTTCAATTACAGGGGCTTGGGTCGTGGGGGTGGAGTGGCCGGCTCACGCCGTCTGTGACCAGCAGCTACGGGACAACCCTTACTCCACCGCGTACAGCAGGTTGTACTCAGCACCATCCGCCCTGAAGCGCAGACTGCGCTCGCCAGGCGTATCCGTGATCCACTGCTCCCCGAGCTTGCCGTCCCCGGCTGTTCCGCCGGGCTCCCCGAGAGAGACGGCGATCGTTCCCGTGAAGTCGCAGTCGTACTTGACGGTGTACATCCGGTCCCCCGGCACCGTCCCATTCCACACCGTGCCACGATTCTGGACGACAAGCCTCGGCTCGTCGATACCGCTCCAGCCCTCAGTCGTGACGCACTTGAGCTTCTCCAGATAGAGCTTGGCCATACCGTCCCCTGTGAAGGATCCTTCTCGACACTTCACATCCTGGCGAGCGTCAATAAACGATCACTAAACGGTGCACGCGGGATTCGCCGCCCAGGCGACACCCCGCCCGGCAGGGCAGGCATCACTGTAGCCCTCGTCATAGCAGTGCGTCCCGAGACCACCACACTCAAGGCCACCAGAACCCGCGGCACACCGGCCACTGGCTGTCGCCCGGCCGGCCGGTGAGCCGTGGTCGCTCGCCCCACCCGGCTTGAGCGGAGCCCGGCGAGCACCACTACGCCGGGTGGCGCTGACCGGCAAGGACAGCACCACCCGGCGAGAACGGGCCTGGCGCAAGGATTCGACCCCACTCAGTCGTGGGTGGTCATAGAGTCTTGGGCCGGCTCAGCCGTGGAGCGGCTTGCTCCACACGGTCTTGCTCTTTCCCTTGCCCCACGAGCCGGTGGCTTTGGTGATCCACGTCTGAACCTTCGCAGGGTCCTTGACCGCCTTGGTGGCGACGTAGCAAGCCCTCGTGTGGTTACTGCACTCCGCCGACGCCATCCTCTTCTTGCCCTTGTAGAGGGTGACGGTGAGCTTGGTGTAGGCCGGCTTGAAGTTGCACTGGATCGCGCCGCTGCCGAACTTGTCGGTCTTCCGGTCGACGCGGTCGGTGTACGCGGAGACCTTGCAGGTCTTCTTCTTTGCGGTGGCGCCGTGGTCCGCGGCAACGGCCGTGTTGGTGGCGATTCCCGTAGTACCGAGAACGCTCACGGTGGCGGCGCTCACAAGGAGTGCGCGAGATGCCTTGAGCATGCGCATGCCGTATCCCCTTCGGTTCATCAATGCCCCTCCCACTGCTCTCACTTCACTGCATTCGCTGCGCTGCGCAGCAGCGTGGAAATGGCTCAACTTTTAGCTGTGGCGACCGTGAAGGTGTTGCCCGCGCATCAAAATGACAGCCGTGACCGCCGCCCACATCAGCGATGCTGCACGCATTTTCATAGCCACGCGCACCCCTTCAGGCCGACACGGCGCTGACCTGCGGTAGCGCAGGAGTTTGGTCTCAGCGCCACGGCATGTCCGGTGATGTACCTATGACCGATCGGACGGCCCTGGGCAGCCGAGTCAGTACTTAACGCAGGCTTTGGCTTCACTGCGGTACTGGGGGTCCGGGTACAGGGGGTGCACCCACCATCCCATCATGCAGAATTTCTGGGTGCCGTTGGGGTTCTTGAGGCTGACCCACTTGGTGGACATCGTCTTCCCGTAGGCCCGCATCCGCACGTCCTAGAGCGGATCCCACGCTGTCGTTGGCAGTCAGTCCACAGCTCTTGACTGTACGTCTACTCAGGCGATGTGGCGGGCTTGGTGGTGGCGGTAGGCGCTGGATGGGATGCGTAGCGGCGGTGCAGAAGGCGCGGATGGGGGTCGTGCGCTGGGTCGGCTCGCCCGGTCACGGGCTGTGCGAGGTCACGGCGAGCGTGCGGCTCAGTCGATACAGAACTCGTTGCCTTCGATGTCCAGCATCGGGATGCACGCATCATTGCCGTCATACAGCGTTTGCAGGTGTACCGCGCCGAGCGGGACCAGTCGTGCGCATTCGGCCTCAAGTGCGGCGAGACGCTCTTCCCCCACGAGTCCGGTGCCGACCCGCACATCAAGATGCACCCGGTTCTTGGCGGCCTTCCCTTCGGGGACACGCTGGAAGTACAGTCGCGGGCCCACACCTGACGGATCACTGCAAGCGAACCATGAATCGCGCTGCTCAGGTGGCTGCGAGCGCTTGAACTCGTCCCAAGTGGCGAACCCCTCCGGTGGCGGCGGGACGACGTACCCCAGCACCTCGCACCAGAAGCGAGCGAGGCGCTCAGGTTCTGCGCAGTCAAAGGTGACTTGGAACTTCTTGATCGCTGACATCGCCGCAACGTACCAGGAGACTCCGCCTCCCACCGGTCGTTTTTCCCAAGATCCAGTCCTGACCAACTCCCCTCATGCCAAAGGTCAGTTACCGGACAACCTGCGCGTCACCGCGGATGTCGTAGGCGAACACACCACTGTTCGAGGCAACGTACAGGGACGTGCTGTGCGGGGAGAAAACGCAGGTAGCCAAGGTGGACTCCGTACGCATCAGGGCTGCTGGTTCGCCGTTGGCAGTGCTCCACAGGCGGATGGTCTGGTCGTTTCCGGCGCTGGCGATCCACTCGCCGTCCGGGCTGACCGCCAAGGATTTCACCGACGCGGTGTGCCCCCGCAGGAGACTTACGGGCTCGCTGGTGGCGGCGTTCCACAGGCGGATGGTCTGGTCGTTTCCTGCGCTGGCGATCCACTGGCCGTCCGGGCTGACCGCCAAGGCGCTCACTGGCATGCCGTGCCCCCGCATGGAGCGCAGGAGTTCACCATTCGTCGGGTTCCACAGGCGTAGGGTGCCGTCGTCTGCCGCGCTGATGAGAGTCGCGCCGTCCGCGGTAACGGCCAGGGCGCGCGTCTGGTGCCCGTGTCCGGACAGCGCGCGCCGGCACGTGCCCGATGCCAAGTCCCAGATGCGGATGGTGTTGTCGCTGGCGTCGGTGGCGATCCAGTCGGCGTTCGGCGCGACGACGAGGGCCCTTGTCCACTGAGGAGAGCCGGTGGACAGGGTGGTGCGGCAGGTGCCGTTGTGTGCGTCCCAGAGGCGCAGGTCGCGGCCGATTCCAGCCGTGACGATCCGGTCGCCGTCCGGGGTGATGGCGACCGATCGGATCCGGTCCGTGGGCCCGGTGAAGACTTGTCGAAGGGTGCCGGTCGCGGCATTCCAGGTGCGCAGGGTGTGGTCGGCGTCAGCGGTGACGAGCCAGGTCCCGTCGGGGCTGACGGCGACGTCCCAGACCTGGCTGCCGCGGCTGACGGCAGGGGGTGACGTGGCCAGGTCCCACACGCGTGCCGTGTGACCGGTTCTGGTCGCGGCGGCGAGCCACCTGCCGTCCGGGCTCACGCTGATTGCTCCGACTGGGCTCGTGTGGCCGGTCAAGGAGCGCGGGCCGGCATCACTCGCCAGGTCCCAGATGCGGATGGTGTGGTCGGAGTCTGCTGTGGCCAGTCGCTGTCCGTCAGGGCTGATGGCGAGCGCGGACGCATGCCTTCTGTACCGCGTCAGGATGCGGGGCGGTACCTGGTGTGGGGCGTGCGTATCCCAGATGCGGATGGGGGGTTGCTGTTCCTGGGTGGCGAGCCAGCGGCCGTCCGGGCTGACCGAGAGTACGCCGGGGCGGCATGGCTGATGTATATCCTCCGCACTGCGCCAGGTGCCGGAGACGAGACCGCGAATGGTGACGTGGACGGTGTTGTTTTGTTCGGCGATCCAGACGTCTTCCCCACTGATGGCGAGTGCTGCCGGATTCCAGGAGTAGCTGTTCCTGCGCCACTGCTGAAGCTGCTCACCGTCGCGAAGGTCCCACAGACGTACGCTCTCCGTGTCGGTGCCGGTTGCGGCAATGCGGGAGTTGTCCGGGCCGATCGCGAGAGCGCTGACGGGTCCCGACCGGCTGGCAATGGTACGCAGTAGCCTGCCGGTGGTGACTTCCCAGATATGGATGACGCCGTCCGCATGCCCGCTCGCCAGTCGGGTGCCGTCCGGGGTGATCGCGGCCGCCGTCAGTGTCCCGGCGTGTTCCGTCAGGTCCAGCACGAAGCAGGGATCGGGCAAGTCGGGCGGGGTGTTCCGGTCAACGAGGACCGTTCCGCTCCGGGTAAGGGACGCTGCCTGGGCGCGCCAGGACGGGACGTTCCCCAGTCGGCTGTACAGGATGTCGTCCAGGAAGTGACCGGGTTCCGTGGGGGTCAGCAGCGGAGCGGCACGTCCCAGCTCCTGGGCCATGAGACGGGCGGAAGGCGTAGCGATCAGTGAGAGATCGTTGAATGGGGCCGTAGGGCCTCGCTGGTGCAGACGCGTACGGATCCATCGGAGGTCGGACGCCACCTCCTCGGCTCGGGTGGCCGGCCCGCCCTCGACCATGTGCTCGATGAGGTGATCGAGGAGATAGCCGTCGGACACCTCCCACCATGCGCGTACCCGCCCCGTTCCGGAGGGGGGAGCGGGAGCCCAGGGGACATCGTGGGCAATCGCGTCGATGAAGCAGGCATGGATCGCGGGCAGTTCTGGAGCCAGTTCGCTTCGCAGATAGTCGCGCACCACGTCGTGAAGGGCGATCGTCCCGCCGGCAGTCTGCGCGTTAAGACTGAGCAGGGACAGATCAGCCATCTGCTTGCACAATGCGCGCGCCTCCATTTCGTGGAGGCCGGCACTCGCCTGCCACAGCCGGCAGACCAGGCTGACCGGGACCGTTTCGTCCTCCGCGAAGATGCCGAGCTCCGCGAAGCGACGACCGCCCTCGGACGGCAGCAGCGTGGTGGCGGCCTCGATACTGGCCCGCACCGCCTGGTTCCTGCGCTGGGGATCGTCAAGGTCCAATGCGGCCACGGGGTGCGGCACGCCATCGATCGCGGAGGGGCCCCGGTGTTGCAGCCGTTCGAGCAGGCGACGGGCGGCCTGCGTGAGATCGGCGCCCGTGGCAGCCTGCCCCGCCAGCCATTGGTTCGCCATACGCAGCAGCAGCGCCCAGCGCCCGGTCACCAGCACCAGGTCCTGGACCAAGGACGTCGCCAACTCCGGCAGGCCATGGGTGAGAACGGCTTCCGCTTGCTTCTGCGACATCCGGTCGACGACGATCCGAGCCCCTCCGCCGGGGAGGACTGCCGAATTGCGGGTGGTGATGAGCCGCACGCAGTTCTTGTCGCCCCCGCGGAGGAACGGCGCCAACTGCTCCGGTTCCCACACGTCGTCGAGCACCAGCAGCGTACGCGGACGCAGATCAAGCAGGGCTCCTAACCGAGCCCCGGCCTGCTCCGGATCGGTTCCCGCTTCCATGGTGTCCCCCGTGACATAGCGGGTCACCTCCGCGACCTTCGCCGCGATCGCGGCCCGTCCGCGCACATCGCGGCCGATCGTGATCACGTGCACGCCGCCAGGGAACCGTTGGCGCACCTTGCGGTGCGCACAGACGACGTGGGCCAGCGTGGTCTTCCCGAAACCGCCCGCCCCGTGCAGACCGGTGGTAATGCCCACTGATCCACGTCCGCCACGGCGGCGCACCAAGGACGCCACCACTTCCGCTTCCTCGCGGTCCACGACCCACTCCGGAATCACCGGCGGCGGGGGAACAGGCGAAACCGCCGTCCTGCCTGCGCCGGACTGGGAATACAACGTCATGAGCAGCGCCAAGATACCCGCACCCGCTCCCAGAACGCTCGCCAGAGGATCCGCTTCCCCCCAGCCGTCCCGAAAGGCAGTGACCACGAGCCACACCAATGCCGCCACGCCTGGTGCGGCCAAGAAGCGCGCTTTCCACTTACCTGTGCCCATGGGACCATCCTGGCGTCTGCACTTCACCGCATGCCATCAGTTCGGACGCCTTGGCGGCGGGCAGGCCGGCAGTCGGACCTGACTGACGCCTCGGCGGAGTCGGCAGGCGGCACAGCGCGCGTGCCCGGGCTCACGTCATGGGCATGAATTCGGGCAGTGTCAGGGCCGAATGGGCCGGTCGGCCCTCCGCGGAGGGCATGGCGCTGAGATTGCGCAGCATGTCGTTGCGCTGCTCCAGGGCCCGGGCGGTGGTCGGGAAGAGTGTGGCATCGCCCTCGCCGACCTGCTCCTGGTTGTCGGTCACGAACTCACGGGTGTGGTGTTCGTAGGCAGCGAAGCCCGCGGTGTGGTCCCGGTCGGCCAGGGAGCCGGCGAGCATGTACGCGCCGACGAGCGCGAGGCTGGAGCCCTGTCCGGTAAGGAAGGAGGGCGCGTACGCGGCGTCGCCCACCAGCGCGACCCTGCCGCTGGACCAGCGGGGCATGCGGATCTGGCTGACCCCGTCGAAGAACAGGTCATCCGCGTCGCGCATGGCGGCAAGCATGCCCGGGACCTGCCATCCCGCGTCGGCGAAGACCGCCGCGACCAGGCCCCGTTGGGCTGCCGGGTTCCGGAACGCGTCGAACGGCGGTTCCGGGTGGGCGAAGTTCAGGAAGGCGTGCACATCGTCGTTGTCCCCCACGGCCTAGAGTGCGGCGGCTCTGCCCGGGGTGTTCCACATCATGAGCTCGTGGGAGAGCCCGAGGGTGTTGCGCATGGTGAATCCGGCGAAGCAGTAGCCGAGGTAGCGGTGGAACCGCTCTTCGGGGCCGAACAGGAACTCGCGGGTACGTGAGTGCAGACCGTCCGCACCGAACACCATGTCGAACGTACGCCTGCTTCCCCCGCGGAAGGTGACGTCGACCCCGTGGCCGGACTGGTCGAGGGTGTCGATGGAGTCGTTGAACAAGAACTCCACGTCGTCACGGACCGCCGTGTAGAGAGCGCCGGTCAGATCCCCGCGCCGCACCTCGAGGTCCCGTCCCGCGACACCGCCGGTGACGGTGTGCGGGTTGACCGAGGCCACCTCGCGGCCGTCCCCGTCGAGGAAGGTCAGCCGGCGCAGGTCGATGTGCGCATCCTGAAGTCGCGGCAGGATTCCCATCCTCCGGACGACCTCGAGTGCGGTGCCGCGCACGTCGATGGGGTAACCACCGTCACGAGGTGTGCCCGCTTTCTCGACCACCGTGACCGCGAATCCGTAGCGGTTCAGCCAGAATGCGAGGGCGGGCCCCGCGACGCCGGCCCCGGATATCAGGACCTTGCGCCTCGCCGTGGTACGGGTATCCCTCAACAGGCCGGTGGGGGTCATTCATATCCAGCTCGCGTTGCAGGAGCGGGAGCGTCGGTGTCACCACCGACTCCAGGGCACCGGTGGCGACTGCCAGCATGCCGAGGGCCGCGACAGCGCCCTTTCCGATGCGAACCGGGAGAGCCAGAGTTGCGGTCATGGACGTCCTTTCCGTCATTGCCGGGCGAGGAAGGGCCCGGCCGTACGCGAGGGGTCCACGCGGAAGCGGGCCGCCATCCTCTCGGCGGCCCGGGAACTGTTTCTCACCGACGGCTTCGACCGGACCAGCGTCGACGCGGTCGCCGCCCGGGCCGAGGTGTCCAAGCGGACGGTCTACGACTACTTCGGCGACAAGCAGACGCTGCTCAAAGCCGTGGTCGACGCCGTCGGCCAGTCACTGATCACCACGATCCGGCGCACCCTCGACGACACCCTCACCGACCTCACCGAGGCCGCCGACCTCGAAGACGCCCTGGTCACGTTCTCGATGAGCATCGCGACCGACATGCTCGGCTCGGCGGAGTACGCAACGCTGCAACGCCTGGTCCGGGCGGAGTCCGGCCACCTGCCGCACCGGGGCTACAACTCCATGGCCGACACCCCCGACGAGGCACTTGCCGAGCGGTTCGCCGCCCTTGCCGCCGCCGGGCTGCTCGACGTCCCCGACCCCCGACTCGCAGCCGACCAGTTCATCGCGCTGACCTTCGGCGTCGCGCTGGACAGGCTCGGTTCCGCGAATGCCGCGGAGGACACCCGCGTCCGGCCACTCGTCGTCGAGGGAGTGCGGACCTTTCTCCGGGCATACCGAGCCGTGTAGGGCTGGGGCGGCATGAAAGAACAGTGCGCCCTCAGCCGACCTTCCTCCCCCTTCGGGTGGCGAGCCGGTCGACGGCTTCGAGGACCTCGTCGCGGGTCAGGAAATCGATGCATCGTCAAAGAAGAGGGCGCGACGCACGATTGAGAATGCTGCTCTCCTTCGTGTTGCCCATGAAGGGTAAATCGGCATCGAAGAGGGCACTCTCGCGAGGGCTCATCGCGGCGGGCTCGGTTTGCCCGATTCCGATCGTTGAGCGAGTTCGCCAGAAGCCCCGCTGGAATGAAATCCGGCGGGGCTTCTGGGATGTTTGACGGCAACGGTGATGGCACCAGAACCCGAGATGCCAGTCGCCGAGCGGCAACCGCCGGCAGTCGGAGCCGCGAGATGCCGCCATCAGAATTCTCAATACCCCTACGGGATAATGAGGCTTGCGGTATCGCAGGTCAACGCGATCTGCCTACTGCACCAAGTAGGAGAACTCACGCTGGAGTGAGGTGGCCCAGCAGGGAGGGACTGCGGGGGCTAATCGTCGATGCACTTGGGGTACTTCGAGCCCCGGTTGCAGTCGTGGTAGTCGTACTTGCTGACCCGGAACTTCTTCCCCTTTCCCCCCTTTGCGGGATCGACGACCAAGTAGAACTTCTTCCCGTCCTTGGTCTTTTCGGTGACCCGGCCTTCAGGGCCTTGGCCGAAGTCCTGTGCGCACCCGGCGAGTGCGAGCGCGGCGACTGTCACGAGGACGGGGGTGAGGGCGAGGCGACGCATGTCGTGCTCCGATCAGCTTTGAAGACGGGGGAAGTCTAGGTGGTCAGCTGACTGGTGGAGCAGGCCGGGTACTCCAGTCACTCGAACCGTCATTACGCGGTGAGGGCAAATGGGTTGGGGAATAGGGAATGCCTGCGATTCAGCTTCGCGAGCACGAGGTGGACCAGAAAGCGAATTTCCGGGAATGGGTGGGATTTTCTGCAAGATCACCTGTGCCCATTCAGGGGGCTCCGGGCACGACCGTGTCTCGACCGGGACGGGGAAGACGACCACGGCCGCTGCGTCCGCGCCGGAGTGAGGAGTAGGGAGCGACTCTACGGACAGCGGATGGGCGGCTTCGACCTGGCCATCTCTTGGGGCGGCTTGGTGGGCAACAGCTGGGCGGGTTGGGTAGCGCCCGCGTTGCTCGGGGCGGACGGATAGCCTGGGCCCGTCAGCGAAGATCGCACAAGGATGGAGCACATGACAGACATCATGGAGACGGCGGCGCGGAAGGTCTTCGAGCGCTACGACCTCGACGGGGACGGCCTGGTCAGCGCGGAGGAATACCGGAAGGTCGTGGCGGAGTTGGAGGGCTCGGAGATCACCGAGTCGCAGGCTCAGGAGCTGATCGACTCGCTCGACACCAACGGCGATCGCCAGATGTCTTTCGAGGAGTTCTGGGCAGCCATGAAGGGCTGATGCTGCCGGGCCGTCTGGCCTGAGAAAGACCGCAAGGCCAGGAGAACTGCCGGGCGCAGCAACAGCTCTGGGGCGAATCGGAGCCCTGAGCTGCCTGCCGCGGATGGTGTTGAGCCGGCCGGACACACCAGTGCGCAGCCCCCCGGGCCGGCATGAGCCTGGGGTCTGCGCACTGGTGTGTCTGCCGGACCATGGACGGAGCCGTGCGGCGGACCGCGTAGCCGTCGGCGGCTGTCAGTGACGCGGGACGGTGGGTCGGGCCTTGCTGGGACGACGCTGCGCGTGTCGGGCCCCGCGTCCGTCGGGCGCCTCAGCTGCCGACCGGCTCGGTCGGTGGCGTGATGTCCCGGCCGGCGGTGGGCTGTTGGACGGTGGCCGGTGCCGGGTCCTCGGAGGGAAGGCGCAGGAAGAGGGCGAGGACCGCGCTGACGACGTAGAGGGTCACGAAGATCCACATGATGCCGGCGACGCCGAACGGGCCGATGGCCAGACCGACGATGGCCGGGCCGATGAAGGTGCTGAGCCCCGCACCGAGGTTGAGCACGGCCATCGCCGCGCCCTTGTGCTCCGGGGAGAGCGACGGCATCAGCGCGGACAGCGGGACGTATCCGGCGAGGGTGGCGCCGTAGAGCACGCTCACGAGGATCGCGACGCCCATGTGGGCCCCGGTGGCCAGGGGTACGTAGTAGAGCAGCAGGGTGCTGACGGCGCAGCCGAGGCCGCCGCAGTACGCCACGGTGCGGCGCCAGCCGAGCTTGTCGCCGATCACGCCGAACAGCAGGTTCCAGATGATGTTGCTGGTGAACATCGCGCTGAGAATGGTCAGCCAGGAGCCCAGTGAGAAGCCGATGGTCTTGGTGAAGAAGAGGGGGAGGAAGACCAGGAAGCCGAACTCGGGGGCGGTGTTGATGGCGCGTACGACGCCTCCGATGCCGATCTTGGGCTGCTGCCAGATGATGGTGATGCTCTTCAGCAGGGTGGCGACGGGGCGCCCTTCGGTGCGCATCGTGCCGTGCGGTTCGCGGACACCCATGAGGGCGATGGCGCCGCCGAGGACGACGAGGCCGAGGGAGAGCCACAGGGTGACGTACTGGCCGACGACGGGGATGGTCGCCTTGGCGAACAGGGAGCCGAGGGTGGGCAGGCCGCCGGTGAAGGCGAACCAGAACCACCCCACGGCGGCGCCCAGCCGGCGCTGGGGTGTTGAGGATGTGATCCAGACCAGGAATCCGAAGGCGAAGAGGGGGTAGCCGAAGCCGCGGAGCGTATAGGTGGCGAGCATGACCGGGTAGTTGAAGGCCACCACGCCGAAGGCGAGGAAGAGCACCTGACACACGCCCCAGATGCCGAGTCCGGTCCACATCACCCGGCGCGGCCCCCACAGCTCGGACAGCGCGCCGGAGGCCCACGCGGCGACGGCGGCGGTGATGCCGTACGCGGACAGCAGCAGGGCGACCCGCTGTGTGGAAAGTCCGTGGTCGGTCAGATACGGCGAGAGGTAGCCGGACTCGACACCGTCACCGATCATGAAGAGCAGCAGGCCCAGAAAACCCCAGGCCAGGGGGTGCGGTATGCCGAGCCGGTCGGTCAGCTTGGGTGATGGCCCGCTGCGGGTGGGGGACGTGGAACCCACGGGTGCCTCCTTGCGGTAGGTGTCCGGACGGCCGGGTGGCCGTGAGTGAAGCCCGAAGTTCCACGTGAACCTCGTCGGCGCCTACAGCGTCAGCATCTCCATGGGAAATATCAAGAGTCGCGTTAAAATTATCAGTCGGAGTGTTGCCCGGGTGTGGCGTGGCCGGTTCCGGTCAGGCGGTGTCGACCACCCGGACATCGGTCAGTTTGCCCATGGACGCCAGCAGACCGGACTCGACCGGGCCGGTCAACAGCACATGGTCGAAGGCTTCCACGCCGGCCAGCCGGTGCAGGGCGCTGCGGCCGACCTTGCTCTGGTCCATGAGCAGCACGCGGCGCGCACCGGCGTCCCGCATCGCCCGCTTGACCGCGACGATCTCCTGTTCCTGGTGGAAGGTCATGGTGGCCGTCATCGCCGAGGTGGAGAGCACGGTGAGGTCCACCGAGAATCCCGCGACCATCTCCAGCGCGGGCAGCCCGATCCATGAGTCGTGGGTACGGGAGTACTCCCCGCCGATGCACATCAGCCGGATGTTCTCCGCGTCCCGCAACTCCTCAGTGATCAGGCGGTAGTTGGTCACCACGGTCAGCGGCCCCACCTGCGGCAGCAGTCTGGCCAGTGCCAGGGCACTGGTCGAGTCGTCGAGCATCAGGGACATGCCCGGCGTGATGAACTTCAGCGCCTCCTTGGCCAGGGCGTTCTTGTCCGCCACATGGGAGTGGAGCCGGTAGTCGGAGCTGGACTCGAAGACCGTGGACGGCTGCGCGGAGACGCCGCCGTGGTACTTGCGCAGGACACCGCGTTCCACCAGTTCGGTGATGTCGCGGTGCACGGTCATCAGGCTGACGCCGGTCAGCTCGGCCAGGTCGGCCGCGGTCGCGTCTCCGTGCGCCACGACGTGGTCGACGATCTGCTGCTGGCGCTGCTGGCGGGTGGCGCGTTTCCCCTGATTGGTCATGCCGTTCATCCTGCCCCGTCCGGTCGGATGTGACGTCACCGGCCCAAGTTTTTATCACGCGACTAGTGACAGCTAACTCCATGGACGTTAATTTACCGGTACCGCGATGGTAAGGAGTACCGGCCGTGGCCGAAGCAGTGGTATTTGACATGGACGGCGTGCTCGTCGAGAGCGAGCACCTCTGGGAGGAGCTGTGGACGGCCTTCGCAGCCGAACGCGGCGCGGCATGGGGGCCCGAGCAGACCAGGAGCTGCCAGGGCATGAGCGCTCCCGAGTGGGCCGCCTACCTCACCGCGTTCGCCGGTGGCGGCGAGAGCCCGCACGCCACCGAGCAGGCCGTGGTCGACGGTATGGTCCACGCCCTGGAACAGGGCCGGATCGACCTGCTGCACGGCGCCCGTGCGATGGTGGCCGAAGCCGCGGCCTGCGCGCCGATCGCGCTCGCTTCCTCCGCGCCGCGCCGGATGATCGACGGAGTACTGGTGCACCATGGCATCGACCACCACTTCAAAGCGACGGTCTCCAGCGCCGAGGTGGCCCGCGGCAAACCCAGCCCCGATGTGTATCTGGCCGCCGCGGCGAAGCTCGGCGTGCCCGCCGAGGGCTGCCTGGCCGTCGAGGACTCCAGCAACGGCCTGCGCGCCGCCGCCGCGGCGGGGATGACCGTGGTGGCCATCCCCAACCCCCAGTACCCGCCGGCCGCCGACGCGCTCGCCGCGGCCCGGTTCACCGCCGCCGACCATGACGCCGTACGCCGCTACCTGATCAGCCGGCTGAAGGAAGGTGACCGGGCATGACCCAGGTCCTCGCAGCGGGTGATGAATTCGTCGCCCCGGAACTGTTCGTCGACGCCCTGCGGGACGCCGCCCCCGGCACCGACCTCGCCTTCCGCTCGCTGCGCTCGCCCTGGCCGGTCACCCCCTTCGGCCCGGTCGGCGGTGTCGACGAGGCCAGCGGCACCGAGGACGACGTCCTGGCCGCCCTGGGCAACGCCGAGATCGCCCTCACCCAGATGGCGCCGTTCACCGCCCAGGTCATCGAGCAGGCGCCCGCGCTCCAGCTGATCAGTGTCTGCCGGGGCGGCCCCGTCAACGTCGATCTCGCCGCCGCCACCAAGGCCGGCGTCGTGGTCTCCTACGCCCCGGGCCGCAACGCCGCCGCGGCCGCCGAATTCGCCATCGGCCTGATGCTCGCCGCCCTGCGCCGTATCCCGGCCGCCGACGCCGAGCTGAAGAAGGGGGTCTGGCGCGGCGACTACTACGCCTACGACAACGCCGGCACCGAACTCGACGGCACCACCGTCGGACTGGTCGGCTACGGCGCCATCGGCTCGATCGTCGCCCGCGTGCTGCGCGCCTTCGGCTCCCACGTCCTGGTCGCCGACCCGTACACCGACCCGGCCCGGGCCGCCGCCGACGGGGTCGAACTGGTCGCCCTCGACGCACTCCTCCGCCGCAGCGCCGTGGTGAGCCTCCATGCGCGGCTCACCCCTGAGACCCGGCACCTGCTCAACGCCGACAACCTCGGTCTCCTGCCCGAGGGCGCGGTCCTGGTCAACTCCGCGCGCGGCGGCCTCCTCGACTACGCACCGCTGCCCGCCCTCCTGGAGAGCGGCCGCCTCGGCGCCCTCGCCCTCGACGTCTACGACCTCGAACCGCCGCCCGCCGACTGGCCGTTGCACCGCTCCCCCCACGTCATCACCACCCCGCACCTGGCCGGCGCCACCCGCCAGACCGCCCATCGCGCCGCCGCCATCAGCGCCGGTGAGGCGGCCCGCTTCCTGCGCGGTGAGCCGCTGAAGTTCGTCGCCAACCCGGAAGTGCTGCCAGGGGGTGCCCGATGATCGTCGGAGTCGATGTCGGCACCTCCGTCACCAAGGCCCAGCTGATCGGCAGGGACGGGCACACCACCCCCGCCCACGAGGCCCGCAGCACCGTCTACACCCTGCCGGGAAACCGCGTCGAGCAGGACCTGGACGAGGTCATCGGCACCGTGATCACCGTGGTTCGGGCGGTGGTCGCCGATGCCCGGCGGCTCGGCGAACCCGTCGAAGCGCTGGCCCTGACCGGTCAGGGCGACGGGCTGTGGCTGCGCGACGCCGGAGGAGCGAGCGTCGGCCGTGCCCTCTCCTGGATGGACGGCCGCGCCGCCGGCATCCTGGACGGCTGGACGGCCGACGGCGTCGCCCACCACGTCCACCAGCGCACCGGCGCCGGCATGTTCCCCGGCTCCGCCGCCCCGCTCCTCGCGCACCTGGCCAAGCACGAGCCCGAGCGCCTGGCCGACGCCGCCGTCGCCGGATACTGCGTGGACGCCATCGTCCAGCGCTTCACCGGCCAGATCACCGTCGACGCCTCCGACGCCTCCCAGCCGTTCCTGAACGTCGCCACCCGCACCTACGACGAACCGGCCCTCGACCTCTGCGGCCTGAGCTCCTACCGGCGACTGCTCGCCGAGCCCGCGCCGCCCGGCACCCTCTTCCCCCTCCTGCCGGACGTGGCCGCACAGCTCGGCCTGCCGCCCGGACTGCCCGTCTCCGCGGGCCCGTTCGACATCCCCGCCTGCGGATTCGGCTCGGGCCTGGCCCGGCCGGGCGACGGCAACCTGATCATCGGGACCACACTGGCCAGCCAGGTGCTCACCGACGACCCGGCCCCGGTGACCGGCGACGAGCCCGCCGGCATGCTGCTCGCCACCCCCTACGAGCGGCGCTATCTGCGGGTGATGCCCGCCATGATCGGTACCGCGGGGCTCGACTGGCTGCTGAAGCTGCTGGGGGTGCGGATCGCCGAACTCGACGCCCTGCTGACCACCTCGCCCCTGGGCGCCGACGGGGTGAGTGCCCTGCCGTTCCTGTCGGCCAGCGGCGAGCGGGCCCCGTTCGTCGACGCCCGCGCGCGGGGCCGGCTGGACGGCCTGTCCCCGCTGACCTCCCGCGCCGATGTCATCCGCGCCCTGTGCGAGTCCGTGGCGTACTCCGCCCGGCACTGCATGGAGACGCTGGGCGTCACCGGAGCCGTCACCGCCTGCGGCGGCGGCGCCCGGTCCGCCGAATGGGCCCGCGTCTTCGCCGGCGTCCTCGGCACCGACCTGTACGTCTGCGACGACGCGGTCGGCATCCGCGGCGCCGCCCAGGTCGCCTGGCAAGCCCTCGGGCAGCCCGTCGACGCCGGCCGGTGGCACGCCCAGCGCCGCACCGTCACCGCCGACCCCGCCGCGATCGAGTTCTACGCCCAGGGCTACGCCGACTACCGGCACAGCCTGGCCGCCGCCCGCGAGGGCTGGTCCCGGTGACCGCGTCCGGCCCGTGCACCCCCAGGAGCCTTGTATGACCCGCCTGTTCAACGATCCGGCACGCTTCGCCGACGACATGGTCACCGGCTTCGCCGCCGCCCACCCCGAGTACGTCACCGCGGTCCCCGGCGGAGTCATACGGACGGCGCGCCCGCGGCCCGGTAAGGTCGCCGTCCTCACCGGCGGCGGCAGCGGCCACTACCCCGCCTTCTGCGGCGTCGTCGGCCCCGGTTTCGCCGACGGCTCGGTGATCGGGAACATCTTCACCTCACCGTCCGCCGACCGCGCCCGTGCGGTGGCCGTCGAGGCCGAATCCGGCGGTGGGGTCCTCTTCCTCTTCGGCAACTACGCCGGGGACGTGCTGAACTTCGGCCTCGCCGCCCAGCAGCTGACCGCGGACGGCATCCCCGCGCGATGCTTCGCGGTCACCGACGACATCGCCTCCGCACCCGCCGGCGACCTCGCACGGCGGCGCGGCATAGCGGGCGGCTTCGCGGTGTTCAAGACCGCGAGCGCCGCCGCCGAGGAAGGCGCCTCGCTGGACGAGGTCGTCACGATCGCGGAACGCACCAATGCCCGCACCCGCTCCCTCGGCGTCGCCTTCGCGGGCTGCACCCTGCCGGGCCGGTCCGAGCCGCTGTTCACCGTCCCCGCCGGCAAACTCGGCCTGGGCCTCGGCATCCACGGCGAACCCGGCGTCAGTGAAGGCGAGTTGACCTCCGCGGACGATCTGGCCCGCACCCTGGTCGAGGGACTGCTGGCCGAACGCCCCGCGCACACCGGGTCCCGCGTCGCCGTCCTCCTCAACGGTCTCGGCAGCACCAAACACGAGGAGCTGTACATCCTGTGGGCCGCCGTGTCCCGCCTCCTGGCCGAGGAGGGGCTCGAACCCGTACGACCCGAGGTCGGCGAGCTCGTCACCAGCCTCGACATGGCGGGCTGCTCCCTCACCCTGACCTGGCTGGATGACGAGCTGGAACGCCTGTGGCTCGCCCCCGTCGACACGCCCGCCCACCGCCGCGGAACCGTGCACCCCGCCGGACCGGCCACGGAGGCACGGCACCCGCGCCCCGACCCCGGTCGCCGTGCCTCCGCGGCCTCCCCTCTCCCCACCGCCACCGGCGCCGCCGGACGGACCACGGACCGCGCGGTACGGGCCCTGCGCGCCGCCTGCGAGGTCCTGCACGAGCAGGAGGAAGCCCTCGGCCGTCTCGACGCGGTGGCCGGGGACGGCGACCACGGGCGCGGTATGTGCAAGGGCGTGGACGCGGCCCTCGCCGTCGCCGAGCGGGCCCACGAGGAGCACGCCGCCCCCGCCGCGCTGCTCGGCGCCGCCGGTGACGCCTGGGCGGCCGACGCGGGCGGCACCTCCGGCGCCCTGTGGGGTGCCGCGCTGCGGGCACTGGGCTCCGCGCTTCCCGCCGACCGGGCCCCCGAACCCCAGGAGTTGGCGGCCGGGGCCGCGGCCGCACTGGCCGCCGTCACCTCCCTCGGCAAGGCGGAGCCGGGCGACAAGACCCTCGTCGACGCGCTCCAGCCGTTCGCCGCCTCGTTCACCCGGCGCCTCACGGACGGCGGCCCGGTGACCAGTGCCTTCGCCGAGGCCGCCGCCGACGCCCGTACCGCCGCCGAGGCCACCGCCGGACTGCGCCCCCGGCTCGGCCGTGCCCGCCCCCTGGCCGAGCGCAGCCTCGGCACCCCCGACCCCGGGGCCATATCCCTCGCCATGGTGCTCGAAGCCGTGGCCGCCCACCGGAAGCGTTAAGGAACCACGATGACCATCGCGCCCCCTCCCCCACCGCTCCGCCTCGTCGTGGGCAGTGACGACGCCGGGCTGGAGTACAAGGAAGCCCTCAAGCGCGACCTCGCCGCCGACCCCCGGGTCGCCGAGGTCACCGACGTCGGCGTCCGCGGGGACGAGCACACCGCCTACCCGCATGTGGCCGTCGACGCGGCCCGCCGCGTCGCCGAGGGCGACGCCGACCGCGCGCTGCTCGTCTGCGGCACCGGACTCGGCGTGGCCATCAGCGCCAACAAGGTCCCCGGCATCCGCGCCGTCACCGCCCACGACAGCTACTCCGTACGCCGCTCGGTGCTCAGCAACAACGCCCAGATCCTCTGCTTCGGCCAGCGCGTCATCGGCCTGGAACTGGCCCGCACCCTCGTCGACGAATGGCTCGGCCAGCACTTCGACGAGCAGTCCACCTCCGCCGAGAAGGTCGCCGCGATCGGCGCCTACGAGCTGGCCCGCTTCCAGGACTCCAGGCAGCAGCTCACCGCGGACGTGCGCACCGCGCTGCACGCCGCCGCACTCACCGGAGAGGAACCGCGCGGTCTCTGACCGGCTCTGCCTCACCACCCTGCGCACACTGGCCACGACGCCTTCAGCAGGTCGGCATCGTCGGCTCGCTCACCACTGCCGACCGGTGTTTTGTATCCGGTGGGTATCAGAGAGCGCTTGAGTATCCATCGAATCGGTGGGCCGCGACGCCGAAGCCGTCGCCGCGTTCGGAGTCTGTCGTATCGTTCCGTTCAGGTCGCCGACTGTGCGTGCAGCCGGCTGATGTCCGGGCCATCCGAACTGGGCCATCCGAACAGGAGCCATCCCCCGTGTCCTCATCCGCCCCGGCCGGGGCCTCTCCGTCTGCTGTTCATGTGCTGCTGGTGGAGGACGACGACCTGATGCGGCGGTCGTTCACCGTCGCTCTGGAGCGTTACGGGTATGAGGTGAAGGCCGCCGCCGACGGGCTCGCGGGGCTTGAGCTCTTCCGCGAGGAGAGCTTCGACCTGCTGATCCTGGACGTGATGCTGCCCGGTCTGGACGGGATCGGCCTGTGCCGCAGGGTCCGGGAGACCAGCTTGGTGCCGGTCTTGATGATGTCCGCTCGTGGTGACGGGCTCGATGTGGTCGCCGGTCTGGAGGCCGGAGCGGACGACTACGTGGTCAAGCCCGTGGAGACGTACGTGCTGGTGGCGCGCATCCGCTCGCTGCTGCGGCGGGCGACCTACGCGCCCGCCCCGGGACCCGGGCGCGGCGCGGGCGAGGAGCGGGCGTCCGAGGGGGATGTGCTGGTCTTCGGGGACCTGAGCGTCGACACCGCCGGCATGGAGGTGCGCGTCTCCGGAAGCCCGGTGGCGATGACCCCGACCGAACTGAAGCTGCTGCTGGAGTTCGCCGCCCACCCGGGCGTCGTCCTGGAGCGCCACACCCTGCTGCGCAACGTATGGGAGTACGGCTGGGACGGCGACAGCCGGGTGGTGGACCTGTGCGTGCAGCGGCTGCGCAGAAAGCTGGGGCGGGAGCGGATCGAGACGGTCCGCGGCTTCGGCTACAAGCTCAGGCGCTGAGACCGGTGTTTCGCTTTCGCCGGCTGCGGCCGGACCGCACGTCCCTGCGCTGGAAGATCGCCGCGCTGGCCGCGGTCACCGCGTGCCTGGTCGTGGCGGCGGTGGGCGTGCTGGTGCACCTGTGGACCGCGCACGACATCCGCGACCGGGCCGAAAGGGAAGCCTTCAACGGGGTCTACTCGGCCATGGAGGTCTACCGGCGTACCGGCACGCTGGCGGACGGCGCCGAGCTCGATCCGGCCGACCTGCCCGCCGCACTGCGTGACCCGGCCGACGGCGACCGGCACACGGCCTACGACGAGCGCGTGGACGGAAATATGGGGCCGAGCGTGTGGGCCGCCATGCGGACCGGCGGCCCGGGCAGCCCGGTCCTCGCCGTCCAGGTCAACATGAACGGCGACTTCTACGACCTGCGCCGACTCGACGTGACCATGACGTTGGCCTCACTGGTCACACTCGCGATGGCCACGCCCCTGGCCGTCTATGGGGCCGGGCTGCTCGCCCGCAGGCTGCGGCGGGTCTCCGAGACCGCGGGCCGGATCTCCGCCGGGGACCTCGACGCCCGGACCGGGCCCACCAAGGGCCGCGACGAGGTGGCCGACATCGCCGCCACCGTCGACCTGATGGCCGACAGTCTCGGCCAACGGCTGCGTACCGAGCGGCAGTTCACCGCGGATGTGGCCCACGAGCTGCGCACCCCCGTCGGCGGTCTGCTGGCGTCCGTCGACCTGCTGCCGCCGGGCGAGACGGAGGATCTGCTCCGTGCCCGGGTGCGTGATCTGCGCGGCCTGGTCGAGGACCTCCTTGAGATCTCCCGCCTGGACGCCGGGGCCGAACAGCCCGTCCGTGCCCGGGTGCCGCTCGGCGCCGTCGTCTCCGAGGCCGTGGCGCGCACCGGTCTCGACACCGAGGTCACCGTCGCCGATGCGCAGGGCGCGGGGGACGCCACGACCGTGGAGACCGACCCGCGCCGCCTGGAGCGGATCGTCAGCAACCTCGTCGTCAACGCCCACCGGCACGGGGAGGCCCCGGTCGAGGTCACCGTCGAGGGCCGTACGGTCGTCGTGCGCGACCACGGCCCCGGGTTTCCGGCGGATCTGCTGCGCCACGGTCCGCGCCGGTTCCACACGGGGGCCACCGAGCGCGGCTCGGGCCACGGCCTGGGCCTGACCATCGCCCTGGGACAGGCCCGGCTTCTCGGCGCCGAGCTGCATCTGGACAACGCCCCGGGCGGCGGCGCCGTCGCCACCCTGCGCCTGCCGGACTGACCGCCCGCGGCCCACGCCCTACAGAACCGCTACGAAGCGGCGCGGGCACCGATACACGGTGGCTCAGGCGCCGATACGTTCCCCGGACACCCTTCGGAGTGCACCTTTCCGCACCCGAAGAGGAGTCCGCCGTGACCACCACCCCCCGCTTCCCGACCACGCTGCACACGACGCCCGGGCTCGCGGCCGAAACCACCGATCTGACCAAGGTCTTCGGCAGCGGCGACACCCGCGTCACGGCCCTGGACCGGGTCAGCATCGGCTTCCGGGAGGGCGAGTTCACCGCGATCATGGGCCCCTCCGGCTGTGGCAAGTCCACCCTGATGCACTGCGCCGCCGGGCTCGACACCCCCACCTCCGGCTCCGTGCGCATCGGCACCACCGAACTGAGCACGCTGGGCGACCGGCAGCTCACCCAGCTGCGCCGCGACCGCATCGGCTTCATCTTCCAGGCGTTCAACCTGCTGCCGACGCTGACCGCGCTGGAGAACATCACGCTGCCGCTGAGCATCGCCGGACGCCGGCCCGACCAGCAGGGGCTGGACCGCGTGGTCGCCATGGTCGGCCTCGCCCAGCGCCTCGACCACCGCCCCGCACAGCTGTCCGGCGGGCAGCAGCAGCGCGTCGCGGTCGCCCGCGCCCTGGCCTCCCGCCCCGCGATCATCTTCGGCGACGAGCCCACCGGCAACCTCGACTCCCGCGCCGGGGCCGAGGTCCTCGGCTTTCTGCGCGACTCGGTACGGGAGCTGGGCCAGACCGTGGTCATGGTCACCCACGACCCCGTCGCCGCCGGATACGCCGACCGCGTGATCTTCCTCTCCGACGGCCGCCAGGTCGACGAGATGGCACACCCCACCCCGGACCGGGTCCTCGACGTCATGAAGATCTTCGACGCCGGCTCACGCACCAGCTGACCCTCGCCTGCGCCGCATGTCCTTGTCTCTCCACATCCCTGAAAGCTCCTCATGCTGAGTACAGCCCTGCGCAACGTCCTGGCGCACAAGGCACGTCTGCTGATGACCGTCCTCGCCGTCTGCCTGGGTGTCGCGTTCGTCTCCGGCACTCTCGTCTTCGCGGACTCGACCGCCGCTGCCTACCAGGCCGCCGAGTCGAAGAACTTCGCCGGCATCGCGGTCAGCGTCACCGCGGCCGACCCCCCGCCCGGCACCTCTGCGAACCGGCCGAGCCCCCTCACCGACACGCTCGCGCGGAAACTCACGACCGTGCCCGGCGTCGCCGCCGTACGGCCGTCGGTCGACGGCAGCGCCGCCCTGAACGCGGCGGACGGCACCCCGCTGCGCGTCAAGATGGGCGCGAACCAGGCCGCCGCCTACGTACCGGGCAGCAAAGGCAAGGACTCCCGTTATCCGCTGATCGAGGGCCACGCCCCGACCAAGAGCAGTGAGATCGCCGTCGACCAGGGCACCGCCACCGCGGGCCACTTCCGGCTCGGCGACACGATCACGCTGGCCACCGACGGCCCGGCCATGACCAAACACCTGGTCGGCATCGTCACCACCAAAGACACCCGGGTCACCGCCGGCGGCACCCTCACCCTGTTCGACCAGGCCACCGCCGAGCGCCTGTTCGCCACCCCAGGCCACTACACCAGCATCGACGTGTCCGCCGCGTCCGGCGTCGACGAGTCCGCGCTGACGCAGCAGGTCACCGCGATGCTCCCGGCCGGGGCCGAGGCCACCTCCGGCGCCGCCCAGGCCGCCCAGCAGGCCCTCTTCGTCGGCACGCTGACCCGCGGCTACGCGAAGATGCCGATGGTCTTCGCCGCGGTCGCGCTGTTCATCGGCTCGTTCCTGATCATCAACACCTTCACCATGCTCGTCTCCCGGCGCACCCGTGAGATCGCGCTGCTGCGGGCGATCGGCGCGACGCGCCGTCAGGTGGTGCGCACGCTCCTCGCCGAAGCCTTCCTGGTCGGCCTCGCCGCCTCGGTGGCCGGGTTCCTCGTCGGCCTCGGCATCGCCCAGGTCCTGCCCGGCCTGCTGAGCAGTGACGGGAATCAACTGCCCCAAGGCGGCCTGGTGATCGGCGCTCGCCCGATCGCGGCGGCCTTGTTCGTCGGGATCGGCGTGACCGTCATCGCCGCCTGGCTGCCGTCCCGCAGGGCCGCGAAGATCGCCCCGGTCGAGGCCCTGCGCTCGGCCGCACAGCCCGCCCCCCGCTCCCGCGTGCGCCCGATCGCCGGGGCAGCCCTGCTCGCCCTCAGCGTCGGCACGCTGGCCTCGCTCGCCGCCACCGCGAAGGACGCGTCCCAAGACAACCTCAACAGCGCGATGTTCGGCTGCGGCTTCCTCATCATCGGCCTGATCATGGTCGCGCCCGTGCTCGCGCCCCCGGTGCTCCGGCTGACCGGACGCGTCACCCGCCGGTTCGGCATCACCGGCCGACTCGCCCAGCTGAACGCGCTCCGCGACCCGCGCCGCACCGCCGCGACCGCCGCGACGCTGTTGATCAGCACCGCCCTGGTCAGCGGCCTCGCCATCATCGGCAACTCCACCGGGCAGGCCCTCGACCACCAGGCCGCGGCCGGTCTCAGCGCCGACTACGTGATCAGCACCAGCAACACCATGACCGGCATCGACCCGGCCGCCGTGCGGCGCGTGACCCGAGCGCCGGGCGTGCGGACCGCCGGCGCCGTCGCGGACTCGACCGTGTTCATCGGCGGCAAGGTCCAGGAGATCTCCGGTGTCGACCCGGCCACCGTCAACCAGGTCATGAAGCTCCACTTCCTCAGCGGCTCCGACACCCACCTCGGACCGGGCCGGATCGCCGTCTCCAGCAGCCTCGCCCGGAAGCACGGCCTGACCACCGGCAGCCGGATCAAGATCAGCATCGGCAGGAACCAGACCCTCAAGCTCCACACCGTCGTGGGCGTCTACCAGGACAACCCCACCGCCCGCGACGCGCTGGGCGCACGCACCGAAGTCCAGCAGGACAGCTTCCTGCCCCACTCCGTGCAGCGCATCCTCGTCCGCGCCGATGACGCGACCGGGCACGACCTGCGCACCGCCGTCGGCAACAGCCCCCTGCTCAAGGTGCACAACCGCGCCGAGCTGGTGCGCGAGGCCGCCGGCACCATGAGCAACCTGCTCACCCTGATGTACGGGCTCCTCGCCATCGGCGCCGTCATCTCCTCGCTCGGCATCGTGAACACCCTGGCCATGTCGGTCGCCGAACGCACCCGCGAGATCGGCGCACTGCGCGCCCTCGGCATGGACCGCACCGGCATCCGCCGGATGATCCGCCTGGAAGCGGTGACCGTCGCCGCGTTCGGCACCCTCCTGGGCCTGGCAGGCGGAGTGTTCAGCGCCTGGGCGGCCGGCGCACTCGCCAACGGCGCGATGGCGGAGTACTCCCTGGCACTGCCCTGGGGGACGCTCCTCCTCGTATGCCTGGTGTCCCTCACGATCGGCGCCCTCGCCGCCGCCGTCCCGGCCCGCCGGGCAGCCGCCCTGAGCCCGCTGGAAGCCGTCGCGGAGGCGTGACGCACAGCCTCCGGCCATCTTCCACGGATCCCGCCGGGGTCGCGATCCATAGCAGGAAGCAGGCAACCCGAATCGCCCCCCGGATCGGTTCCCTGAGTACCACTCACCCCACCCACCGTTTCGGGGCGGTTGACCGTCGCCGCCCGGGAGGAAGCTGCTCCATGACGTATCCGCGTAGCCGGCGACGCCGCCGTAGCCGACGGCGAACAGCGCTGGTGACAGCGCCGCTGCCGGCCATCGGCCTGGGCGGGATCGCGGCGCCGGCCCTCGCACCCTCGCGGTGGGCTTCGTGGCCCGTCCGCTCGGCGGCCTGGGCTTCGGGCACTTCGGCGACCGCCTCGGACGCCGCTCCACGCTGGTGGTCTCGCTGCTGCTGATGGGCATGGGCTCCCCCCTCATCGGGCTCGTGCCGGGCTACGGCACCATCGGCCTGTGGGCCCCGTTGCTGCTGGTCGTGCTGCGCGTCGTCCAGGGCACCGGCCTGGGCGGTGAAGGCGCCGGGGCCACCTTGATGTCGATGGAACACGCCCCCGAGGGACGGCGGAACCTGTACGCGGGCTTCCCCCAGATGGGCACGCCGGCCGGTCTGGTGCTGGCGAACCTCGTCTTCCTGGCCACGAACTCCCTGGCCGGGCACGGCACTTTCACCGCCTGGGCCTGGCGCATCCCCTTCCTGCTGAGCATCATCCTCGTCGGGGTCGGCCTGGTCGTGCGCCTGCGCGTCACCGAATCGCCGTCCTTCAACCAGGCCCGCGCACACGACGAAGTGGTCCGCTTCTCCAACTGAACGATGCCCGGGGCCTGTTCCGCCGGAGGTCCTCCAGAGCGCGCCGCTGCCGTTCTCCACCCGCTCCCTGACCGAGGCCCGCGAGACCGGCCACATCTTCGCTGCCCACCTTGGCACCAACCCCCGTACCGCCCCGCCCGAAGCGCTGCTCGCCGCCCAGGCCCGGACCGCCGCCGACCAGCAGCGTCGTACGGGCAGCTTCCTGGCCCCACCGTTCGGCCCGGTGCGCGGCACCGCCCAACTGCCCGGCGACACCGGGCGGCTCACCTTCGGCGACAGCGCCCCGGACGTGCTGTACGGGTGGAACGCCGACGACATGTCCGCCTTCCCCGAGGGCCCGAGCGACAGCGGAGGCGTCGCCGAACGCACCGGCGACCCGGGCCCACTGCCCGCGCCGCTCACCGCGCTCACCGGCTGAGACCTGCGGGATCGGAACGCCGCGAGAACAGGCCGGCGGTCCCACGGCACTGTCGGCCGGCACGGACCAGCCTGCGGGCGCGCCCCGCGAGGACGTCTGGGTCAGCTGCCCCGCCGACAGGTCCTTCGTGCAGGCATCCCATCTGGCTCCAAGGTCGATTGTCAGTGGTGGGTGAGAAGGTAGAAACATCAAGTCGGAAGACACGGGGAGCAGTTATGTCCGGAAACCAGAACTACATCAATCACGTTGCTCTTGTGCTGGATGCCAGTTCGTCCATGTCGCATCTGAACCGTAAGGTCGTCGAAGTCGCCGACCAGCAGATTGCCTATCTGGCCCGCCGGTCGAAGGAACTGGACCAGGAAACCCGCGTGACGGTCTATGTCTTCGCGGACAAGGTGGAGTGCGTCATCTACGACAAGGACGTGCTGCGAATGCCGTCCTTGAAGCAGCTCTACCGGGTCGGTGGAATGACGGCTCTGCTGGCGGCCACTCTCAAGTCGCAGCAGGAGCTGGCGCAGACCGCTCAACTCTACGGCGACCACAGCTTCCTGACGTTCGTTCTGACCGACGGACAGGAGAACGCCAGTCATCGCTGCCTGGATGCCCCTGCCAAGGATCCGCGTGAACTGGTGCAGGCCGTGTCCAAGATGATCGCGACGCAGAAGGACAACTGGACGCTGGCCGTCCTTGTGCCGGACCAGATGGGCAAGCGCGAGGCCATGCAGTGCGGTTTCCCGAAGGACAACATCGCCATCTGGGACGCCACGAGCACACAGGGTCTGGAGGAGGCCGGCCAGGTCATCCAGCAGGCAACCGAAAACTTTATGATGGGCCGCGCCCAGGGCATCCGGGGATCGCGGGCGGTATTCTCCACGGGCGCCGAGGCAGTCAACAAGGACACCATAAAGGCAGCTGGCCTCACCCCGGTGGATCCGTCGGAATACCAGCTGATTCCAGTGGCTCGCGAAGCGGCGATCCGGGACTGGGTCACTGAATGCGGGCACACTTACCGAACCGGTTGTGCGTTCTATCAGCTGAGCAAGTCGGAGAAGATCCAGGCACGGAAGCAGATCGCGGTGCTGGAGAAGAAGACGGACCGGGTGTACACGGGACCGCAGGCCCGAGCCCTCCTCGGCCTGCCCGACCAGGAAGTCCGCATCAAGCCCGACCACAACGACGACTTCACGATCTTCGTGCAAAGCACCAGCGTAAACCGGAAGCTCGTAAAGCACACACGGCTCCTCCTCATGATCTGATGCCTTGAGTGCCCCGCCGGCCCGACCGGCGGGGCACTCTTCACGTTCAACACACCGCGGGGCGGCCGCGCCGACTGCTCGGGCAGGGCAACACGAACCCCGCGGACAAGCCGGACCGAACCTCAAAAACCGACGCACACGCACCGTCCCCCGACAGCCTCCGCCCAACCCCCACTGACGAGCCGACCCCAGCTAAATCGCTCAAGTCGCCGTCCGAGGTACGGCCTTGAGGTGATCTACCTGATTGGTGGCCCTCCGCGGGTGGGCAAGAGCACCCTCGCGTGGATGCTGCTGGACCGGGCGGGCCTTCCGGGATGTCCGACCGATGCTCTGGTGTCAATGCTTCAGCGCGCTGCACCCGAGCACGGTGTGCGGCACGGTACGCATCCGGACAAGGCAGTGCCCGCCCAGCCGCACTCGCTGGGAATAAACCTGTTCCCGTTCGAGTGAATCTGGGTCAAGGTAAGGCGCCGGCAGAGCAGGAGGAAGCCTGCCCGGTCACAGGACGCTGCGGGCTGCGGGCTGCGGGCTGCGGGCTGCGCAGATCTCGCCATCGGGGCTTGGCCGAGACCGGGCTCCGGTGCCACCTCACCGGCGCCGCGATCACCCTCACCGGCATCGATGGCTCAGCTCACCCACGTCCCCGGGCCCTCCCCCGCACCAGCGCGTCGCAGCGCTTCGCCCCGCCGGGCAACAGCTCAACGGGATGCAATAACCGGATGCAGCAACGGGACCCTAATCAACCAACGGCGTCACATCCTGACGGCGGGACATCGCCATGCAGCGACGTCGTTTCTCGTGAACAATCCACCGCCGTAAAAATCGCTGACTGCTGCGCAAACCGGAATCCAAAACGCTGCTGCCGCAAATGTACAAAGCCAATCGGCACCTGTGCGCGGAGCGCCGACTATCGTCGAGTCACATCCCTCTCAGGAGATCCTCATGGACTACTTCGACCTCGGGACCTACACCCGGCCGGTGTCGACACGTTCGCCGGAAGCACAGCTCTGGTTCGGCCGTGGCCTCGTATGGAGCTATGCGTTCAACCATGAGGAGGCGGTCGCCTGCTTCGAATCGGCGGCGGCAGCGGATCCCGGCTGTGCCATGGCGTACTGGGGCATCGCGTACGCCCTGGGCCCCAACTACAACAAGCCCTGGGAGTTCTTCGACGAGTCCGATCTCCAGCGCACGGTGGAACGGGCGCACGCCGCCGTCGAGCGGGCCCACGCGCTGTGTGACGGGGCCACGCCGACCGAGCGCGCGCTCATCGAGGCGCTGCGCGAGCGCTACCCCGCCTCGCAGGCCGTGGAGGACTGTTCCGTCTGGAACGAGCCCTATGCCGAGGCCATGCGCGCCGCCTACGAACTCGCACCCGACGATCTGGACGTCGCCACCCTCTACGCGGACGCGCTGATGAACCTCACCCCGTGGCAGCTGTGGGACCTGCGCACGGGCGAGCCCCCCGGCGGCGCGCGCACGCTGGAGGCGAAGGCCGTGCTGGACCGCGCGTTGCTGACCGCGGTCGGCAGAGATCACCCGGGCACACTCCACATGTACATCCACCTGATGGAGATGTCGCCGACGCCGGAGAAGGCTCTTTCGGTCGCCGACCGGCTGCGAGGGGTGGTCCCGGACGGGGGCCACCTCCAGCACATGCCCTCACATCTCGACGTGCTGTGCGGGGACTACCGACGGGTCGTGTCGGGCAACAGCGACGCGATCAGGGCCGACGAGAAGTACCTGCGGCGAGCCGGCGCGATGAACTTCTACACGCTGTACCGCTCGCACAACTACCACTTCAAGATCTACGGAGCGATGTTCCTCGGCCAGTCCAGGACGGCACTGGAGACGGCCGCGCAGCTTGAGGCGTCCATCCCCGAGGAGCTGCTGCGTGTGGAGAGCCCGCCCATGGCCGACTGGCTGGAGGGCTTCCTCGCCATGCGGGTGCATGTGCTGATCCGCTTCGGCCGGTGGACGGACATCCTCGCGCTGCCGATGCCCGCCGACCCGGAGCTGTACTGCGCCACCACGGCGATGCTGCACTACGCGCGTGCAGTGGCGTACTCGGCCACGGGGGCGACCGTCGAGGCCGAGACCGAACGGGAACTGTTCCGCCGCGCGGTCGAACGGGTTCCCGGGACGCGGATGCTGTTCAACAACACGTGCCGGGACATCCTGGCGATCGCCTCCGCCATGCTCGACGGCGAACTCGCCTACCGCAAGGGCGAGTACGAGGTGGCCTTTGCCGCCCTGGAGCGCTCGATCGAGCTGGACGACAACCTGCCCTACGACGAACCGTGGGGCTGGATGCAGCCGACCCGCCACGCCTACGGGGCGCTCCTGCTGGAACAGGGCCGGGTCGAAGAGGCCGAGGCCGTCTACCGGGCCGACCTCGGACTCGACAACACCCTGCCCAGGCCGTTGCAGCATCCAGGAAACGTCTGGGCCCTCCACGGCTTCCACGAATGCCTCGTGCAGCTCGGCAAGACCGGAGAAGCCCGCATCGTCGCCCAGCAACTCACCCTGGCCACCGCACTCGCGGATGTCCCTGTCGAGGCGTCGTGCTTCTGCCGCCTCGACACCGCCGCCGACGCGAAGAGCGGCTAGCTGCTCCGACGGCGAACGTCATCGTCTGTGAACGGGGTGCGGCGGGTTCGTCAGACGGTCAAGGGTTCCAGCAGCATCACCGGCGCTCAGGGCGCCGCGGCAGGCCACCGCGGCAGGCCGCCGATGGCGCCGCGATGCCGCATCCGTTCGCACTTACCCGTCTTGGCCGGGGCGTTCTCCCTGGCGCGCCAGGGGCGTGGTGGCCCAGCCCTGTTCCAGCAGGGCGAACAAGTCGCGCATGGTCCGGGGCGGGTCTTCGCTTGCTCGGGCGATGCTGGGGGCTTCCAGGGTGAAGCGTGCCAGGCCGGTGACGGCGGGGGCGTCCGGGGCCAGTCCGGTGGCGTCGGCGAGGGTGGCGGTCAGCGTCTTCTCGTGGCGCAACCACATGCGCCGGGCGTAGTCCCGTAGCGCGGGGGTGGATTCGACGAGGACGAAGGTGGGGTCGTCGGTCCGCACGGCGGTACGGGTGTGCACCATGTGGTCGCGCAGGGCGTGCAGCACGGACTGTCCGGGGGCTCGGTCGCGCACGGCGGCGACCAGGGCGCTCTCGACGTCCGCGTCCAGGTCGAAGACGAGCGCCTCCTTGCTGGGGAAGTGCTTGAAGAGCGTGCTCAGCGAGACGTCGGCCGCCTCCGCCACCTCGCGTACGCCGACGTCGTCGAAGCCGCGCTCGGTGAACAGCCGCACTGCGGCATCTGACAGAGCCTGCCGGGTCCGGGCCTTCTTGCGCTCGCGGCGCCCTGTCTTCGTCTCGACCATGCCCCCACCTTACCTCCTTGAGGGGACTCGATCGCAAAGGAGATCGGATGGAAAGTCGGAGCAGTTGTACTTTTGAATCGGCTGTGTTTCTGTAGGCGGGTGCTCCTGGCTGACTGACCGTTAACTGCCGGGCCCCATGGGGCCCGTGTCCCCACACCTGGAACGAACCGATCCACAGGCATACGCCGCACACATGCCGCCCGACCCAATTTCCGGGGCGTCACCAACGACAGCAGCCCCAGCACCACCACCAACCCTGTCTTCTTCCGTAGAACGGAGCATGACCCTCATGTCCACCACCCCTCGCATCGCGATCGTCGGCGCCGGTCTTGGCGGCCTCGTCTGCGCCGGCGTTCTCCAGCAGCACGGCGTGCCGGTCACGGTGTTCGAGCGTGAGAGTGACCCCCACTCCCGCTCGCAGGGCGGCACCCTCGACATCCACGAAGACACCGGGCAGGTCGCCCTGCGCGCTGCCGGGCTGTTCGACCAGTTCCTCGCCCTGGCTCGGCCCGAAAGTCAGGAGTGGCGCCTGTACGACCGCCACGCGACCCTGATACGCCACGACCAGGCCGGCGAGGGCGATGTGAGCAGGCCCGAGATCGACCGCGGCCAGCTGCGCACGCTCCTGCTGGACTCCCTCGCCCCTGGCACGGTCCGCTGGAACCGCCCCGTAAGGACCGTCACCCCGCTCCCCCACGACACTGCACGCGTACACCACCACGACGGCACCACCGAGGACTTCGGCCTGGTCGTCGGCGCCGACGGAGCCTGGTCCCGGGTGCGCCCCGCGCTCTCCGACGGCCAACCCTCCTACGCCGGTGTCACGATGGTGGAAGCCCGCTTCGACGACGTCGACCACCGTCACCCCGGCATCGCCCACCTGGTCGGCCGCGGCACCATGTCGGCCAAGGCAGGCGGTCGCAGCCTGGTGATGCAGCGCAACAGCAACGGACACGTCCGCGTCTACATCACCTTCCGCGGCCCCCAGGACTGGCACGCCGGCCTCGACCTCGCAGACACCGAAGCAGTACGCGCCCGCCTCCTCACCCAATACCAGGGCTGGCACGAGAGCCTGTTGGACATCCTGCGCGACAACGAGGGCGGGTTCATCAACCGACCCATGTTCGTCCTTCCCGTCCCCCACTCCTGGCAGCGCGTCCCCGGCATCACGCTGCTCGGCGACGCCGCCCACCTGATGCCGCCCGTCGGCGTCGGTGCCAACCTCGCCCTGCTCGACGGCGCCGAACTCGCCCAGGCGGTGATCGAGCACTCCACCATCGACGAGGCCCTCGACGCCTACGAGAGCGTCATGCTGCCCCGCGCCCTCGACAACGCGAAGACCGCCCAGCAGATGCTCGCCACGCTCATGCCCGACACCGGCACCGACACCGACGACGCCGCGTTTCCCGATGCCCTCTGGCCGGCCGGCGCCCTCCACGACTCCTCCGCCGCTCACACCAGTTGAAGGCGAGAGCCCCGACGAATTTAAAGGCTGCGCCGTAATTGTGAGCCGGCCTTAGGCTGAGCCGACCACCTTGGTTCCGACCTTGTAGAGGAGGCGAGTGCGCCTATGGACATCACTCTGCGCGAGCTTGCGGACAGCGATCTGCCGGTCTTCTGGGAGCAGTTGACGGATCCCGAGTTACAGCGAATGGCGGCTGTGACCAGGAAGTACCACTACGACCGTGGCCACTTCGACCAGCACTGGGCAAAGGTGCGCTCGGACCCGTCCGTCATCTTGCGGACCGTTCTCGCCGACGGTGCGGTGGCAGGGCACGCCGCCGTCTTCGGACCGCGGTCGGAGCGTGAGGTCACGTACGTCATCGGGCCGGCTCATTGGGGCCAGGGCATCGCCACCACGGCGCTCGCCGAACTGCTCAAACTGGAGCCCACTCGGCCACTGACCGCCGAGGCCGCTGCCGACAATGCCGGTTCGCTCCGCGTGCTGGAGAAGTGCGGCTTCCTCGTCACGGGGAAGAGCCGGTGCTTCGCCCGGGCACGTGGCGAGGAGATCGACCTGGTGCGGTTGACGCTGAGCTGAGCTCGGCACCGCGGCCCGGGCGCGCCCCGGCCTCAACACGGCGCCACGGAAGACCCGTTGGTGGGCGTCACCACGTCACTACGTACTCGCCCCTTGTACGGGCCAGGGTGGCGAGCCCGCCCCCTCACGCCCCGGCGGTGCACTCAGGGCACAACCCCCGATAGGTCACCTCGGCGGCCACGACGGTGAAGCCGAAGCGTTCGTGGGTGGGGAGGGCGGAGAGGGGGTCGTCGGTGGGGTGGACGTCTCGGATGGTGCCGCAGTGGGAGCAGATCAGGTGCTGGTGGGGGCGGTGGGCGTTCGGGTCGTAGCGCTTGGCGCGGGCGTCGGTGGCGACCTCGAGCACCTCGCCGAGGGCGACCAGTTCACCCAGGGTGTTGTAGACGGTCGCGCGAGAGATTTCCGGCAGTCGTGCGGTGGCGCGTACGAGCACTTCGTCCGCGGTGAGGTGGATGTGCTCGCCGTCGAGTACCTCGGCGACCACCCGGCGCTGGGCGGTCATCCGCCAGCCGCGCCCGCGGAGCCGGTCCAGCAGGTCACTCATGCCCACCAGCCTAACTGTGCGTCGTTGGATGAACGATTCCGTACGGATCTGACTGTTGTATTGACTTGGACTTGGTCCATCGTAAGATCGGCTCCGGCGACAGCCAAGGGTCAGGACAACAGCAGGGACACGCCCGTGATGCACGAAACGGGTCCGCTCACCACCGCATCCGGTGCCCTGGTCGCGGACAGTCGGAACAGCGAGCAGGTCGGCGTCGCAGCCACCCCGGTACCGAAGAGCGCCCGCCGTGCGCGCGGCCGTACCGGTCCGACCCGCCGTGCGCACGGACGTACCGGCCTGATCCGCCGTCGCGCCGCGCAGGCCGGGCATGCCGCCGGATATGCCGCCCTCCGCCGAGCCGCGTAGGTCGCGTATGAGGCTCTGTGCAAGCGCTCACCGCGCGGCGGGATGCGTCCGCCACCCTCGCCTACCACCCCACGAGGCCGCGCCCCAGCGGGCCCGTGCCCGGCCGTTGACCGTACGCAGTTCCTGAGCAATGTGATCCGCCCAGCCCGGAAGGATTCCCATGTCTGAGAACCACGACGCCATCGTCACCGACCCCAAGCCCGAGGAGGCCGGCGGCTGCCCGGTCGCTCATGGGCGCGCTCTCCATCCGACCCAGGGCGGTGGAAACCGTCAGTGGTGGCCGGAGCGGCTCAACCTCAAGATCCTTGCCAAGAACCCTGCCGTGGCGAACCCGCTGGGCGAGGAGTTCGACTACGCCGAGGCGTTCAAGAGCCTGGACCTGCCGGCCGTGAAGCGGGACCTCGCCGAGGTGCTGACCACCTCCCAGGACTGGTGGCCGGCCGACTTCGGTCACTATGGCCCGTTCATCATCCGGATGGCCTGGCACAGCGCGGGCACCTACCGCATCAGCGACGGCCGCGGCGGCGCCGGAGCCGGCCAGCAGCGCTTCGCCCCGCTCAACAGCTGGCCGGACAACGCCAACCTCGACAAGGCCCGCCGTCTGCTGTGGCCGGTCAAGAAGAAGTACGGCCAGAGCCTGTCGTGGGCCGACCTGATGATCCTGGCCGGCAATGTCGCGCTGGAGACCATGGGCTTCAAGACCTTCGGTTTCGGCGGCGGCCGGGAGGACGTCTGGGAGCCGGAGGAGGACGTCTACTGGGGTCCCGAGACCACCTGGCTCGACGACCAGCGCTACAGCGGTGACCGCCAGCTGGAGAACCCGCTCGGCGCCGTCCAGATGGGTCTGATCTACGTCAACCCGGAAGGCCCGAACGGCACCCCCGACCCGCTCGCCGCGGCCCGCGACATCCGTGAGACGTTCCGCCGGATGGCGATGAACGACGAGGAGACCGTCGCCCTCGTCGCCGGCGGCCACACCTTCGGCAAGACCCACGGCGCAGGCCCCGCCGAGCACGTCGGCCCCGACCCGGAGGCCGCCTCGCTCGAGGAGCAGGGCCTGGGCTGGAAGAACACCTACGGCACCGGCAAGGGCGGCGACGCCATCACCAGCGGCCTCGAGGGCATCTGGACGAACACCCCGACAGCCTGGGACAACAGCTTCTTCGAGATCCTCTTCGGCTACGAATGGGAACTGTTCAAGAGCCCGGCCGGCGCGCACCAGTGGCGGCCCAAGGACGGCGGCGGAGCCGACACCGTCCCCGATGCCCACGACCCCGCCAAGCAGCACGCCCCCACGATGCTGACCACCGACCTCGCGCTGCGGACCGACCCGGCCTACGAGCAGATCTCGCGTCGCTTCCTGGCGAACCCCGATGAGTTCGCCGATGCCTTCGCCCGCGCCTGGTACAAGCTCACCCACCGCGACATGGGCCCGGCCGTCCGTTACCTGGGCCCCGAGGTCCCCGCCGAGACACTGCTGTGGCAGGACCCGCTGCCCCCGGTGACGCACCCCCTCGTCGGTGCCGAGGACATCGCGGCCCTCAAGGGCCAGATCCTGGCCTCGGACCTGTCGGTGTCCCAGCTGGTCTCCACCGCCTGGGCCTCGGCCTCGACCTTCCGCGGCAGTGACAAGCGCGGCGGCGCCAACGGTGCACGCCTCCGTCTCCAGCCGCAGAACGGCTGGGAGGTCAACGACCCCGACCAGCTGGCCGTGGTCCTGCGCACCCTGGAAGGCATCCAGCAGTCCTTCAACAGCGCTCACCAGGGCGTCGTCCAGATTTCCCTCGCCGACCTGATCGTGCTCGCCGGCGGCGTGGCCATCGAGCAGGCTTCCAAGAGCGCCGGCCTCGACATCGAGGTCCCCTTCACCCCGGGCCGTACCGACGCCTCCCAGGACCAGACCGATGTGGAGTCCTTCACGGCTCTGGAACCCGCCGCTGACGGCTTCCGGAACTACGTCGCCAAGGGCAACCGCCTGCCCGCCGAACACCTTCTGCTGGACAAGGCCAATCTGCTGACCCTCAGCGCCCCCGAGATGACCGTTCTCGTCGGCGGCCTGCGCGTCCTGGGCGCCAACCACCAGCAGTCCTCGCTCGGCGTTTTCACCACCGCCCCCGGGACCCTGACCAACGACTTCTTCGTCAACCTTCTCGATCTGAACACGACGTGGAAGGCGACCTCCGAAGACTCCAACACCTTCGAAGGCCGCGACGCCGCCACCGGCGCGGTCAAGTGGACCGGCACCCGCGCCGACCTCGTCTTCGGCTCCAACTCCGAACTCCGCGCCCTCGCCGAGGTCTACGGCAGCGATGACGCCAAGGAGAAGTTCGTGCACGACTTCGTGGCGGCATGGAGCAAGGTGATGGACCTGGACCGCTTTGACCTGGCCTGAAGGTGATGTCGGGCCGGCCGGTGCGGTGCCGTGCCGGCCGGCCCGGACGCCCCCGGCCGGGGAACCTCCGGCGCCGGACCCGACGCCCAGCGATCAGCGAACACTGGGCAACCACGGTGCGGCGTGGCACGATCTCGTGAGTGACCAGCAAAGCCGACCCGGCGCAGCAGCGGCGCGATCTCGCGCGGCTGCGCCGGGTCCGTGACCGGATCGACCGTGAGTACGCGCAGCCGCTCGACGTCGAGGCCCTGGCGCGCGGCGTGAACATGTCAGCGGGGCACCTCAGCCGCCAGTTCAAGCGCGCCTACGGCGAGTCGCCCTACGGCTACCTGATGACCCGGCGCATCGAACGCGCGATGGCGCTGCTGCGGCGCGGCGACCTGAGCGTCACCGACGTCTGCTTCACCGTCGGCTGCTCCTCACTGGGCACCTTCAGCAGCCGCTTCACCGAACTGGTCGGCGTGCCGCCCAGCGTCTACCGGCGCGAGGCCGCGCAGGCGACCGCGGGCATGCCGTCCTGCGTGGCGAAGCAGATCACCAGACCCGTCAGGAATCGAGAAGCGCCGGCCTCGCCCCGGCTCTAGCGTGACTGCCATGGACATCACCATTCACGCAAGCTTCCTCCCGCACGACGACCCGGACGCCGCCCTCGGCTTCTACCGCGACACCCTCGGCTTCGAGGTCCGCAACGATGTCGGCTACCAGGGGATGCGCTGGATCACCGTCGGCCCCGCCGGCCAGCCCGGCACCTCCATCGTGCTGACCCCGCCGGCCGCCGACCCCGGCGTCACCGACGAGGAACGCCGCACGATCACCGAGATGATGGCCAAGGGCACCTACGGCGCCATCCTGCTGGCCACCCCCGACCTCGACGACACCTTCACACGACTGCAAGCCGGCGACACCGAGATCGTCCAGGAACCCACCCAGCAGCCCTACGGCATCCGCGACTGCGCCGTCCGCGACCCCGCGGGCAACCTCATCCGCATCCAGGAACGACCCGAAGCCGGCTAGTCGCACGAGCGCTGACCGGCCCCCGCGAGCCGGGGTGTGGGCGCGGACGAGGTAGCCGTGGGCGCGGGCAGCGGCACCGACTCCCCCACCCCCGGCGACGGGCCCGCCCCCACCGAGCCCCCACAAGCTCCACCAGCCGCAACGTAAGAAAACCTCACCACCCCTGCACGGCCGCGCACCGCAAGCCAAGTCCCGCCGACAACCACCCCCGCAGCGGCCCCGCGTAACAGATGGAGACACGATGAGCATGGCCCCGAGGACGGACGCGCAGTCGCCTGCGGCCCACGTCGCCGACCGCCACGATCTGATCCGCGTGCACGGCGCGCGGGTGAACAACCTCAGGGACGTCAGCATCGAGATCCCGAAGCGCCGGCTGACGGTGTTCACCGGCGTCTCCGGCTCGGGCAAGAGCTCGCTGGTGTTCCATACCATCGCCGCGGAGTCGCAGCGGCTGATCAACGAAACGTACAGCGCGTTCGTGCAGGGCTTCATGCCGACGCTGGCGCGGCCCGAGGTCGACGTCCTCGAAGGGCTGACCACGGCGATCATCGTGGACCAGCAGCGGATGGGTGCCGACCCCCGTTCCACGGTCGGCACCGCCACCGATGCCAACGCCATGCTGCGCATCCTCTTCAGCAGGCTGGGAAAGCCGCACATCGGCCCGCCCAGCGCCTACGCCTTCAACGTCCCCTCGGTCCGGGCGAGCGGTGCGATCACCGTCGAGCGCGGTGCCAAGAAGGCGGTGAAGGCGACCTTCTCCCGCACCGGTGGCATGTGTGTGCGGTGCGAGGGCCGCGGCACGGTCTCCGACATCGATCTGACCCAGCTCTACGACGACTCCAAGTCGATCGCCGAGGGCGCGTTCACCATTCCCGGCTGGAAGTCCGACAGCTTCTGGACCGTGCGGGTCTACGCCGAGTCGGGTCTCCTCGACCCGGACAAGCCGATCCGCGAGTTCACCAAGAAGGAGATGCAGGACTTCCTCCACCGGGAGCCGACCAAGGTGAAGGTCGAGGGGGTGAACCTCACCTATGAGGGGCTGATCCCCAAGATCCAGAAGTCGTTCCTGTCCAAGGACAAGGAGGCGATGCAGCCGCACATCCGGGCGTTCGTGGAGCGGGCGGTCACCTTCGCCACCTGCCCCGAGTGCGAGGGCACCCGGCTCAGCGAGGGGGCACGGTCGTCGAAGATCAAGCGGATCAGTATCGCGGACGCCTGCGCGATGGAGATCAGGGACCTGGCCGCATGGGTCGGCGGGCTCTCCGAGCCCTCGGTGGCGCCGCTGCTCACGACGCTGCATCAGACCCTTGAGTCGTTCGTCGAGATCGGCCTCGGCTATCTCTCGCTCGACCGGGCGGCGGGCACGCTGTCCGGCGGCGAGGCGCAGCGCGTCAAGATGGTCCGCCACCTCGGCTCCTCGCTCACCGACACCACCTATGTCTTCGACGAGCCCACCGCGGGCCTCCACCCCCATGACATCCAGCGGATGAACGGCCTGCTGCTGCGGCTGCGGGACAAGGGCAACACGGTGCTCGTCGTGGAGCACAAGCCGCAGACGATCGCGATCGCCGACCATGTCGTCGATCTCGGCCCCGGTGCCGGTACGGCGGGCGGCACCGTCTGCTTTGAAGGCACCGTCGAGGGGCTGCGGGCCGGCGGCACCATCACCGGCCGCCATCTCGACGACCGGGCCGGCCTCAAGGAGACGGTGCGGACGCCCACCGGCACGCTGGAGATCCGCGGCGCGACCGCGCACAACCTGCGCAATGTCGACGTCGACGTCCCGCTCGGGGTGCTCTGCGTGGTCACCGGTGTGGCGGGCTCCGGCAAGAGCTCGCTGCTCCACGGTTCCCTTCCGTCCTCGGCAGGGGTGGTGTCGGTGGACCAGGCGCCGATCCGTGGCTCGCGACGGAGCAACCCGGCGACGTACACCGGGGTGCTCGACCCGATCCGCAAGGCGTTCGCCAAGGTCAACGGGGTGAAGCCGGGGATGTTCAGCGCCAACTCCGAGGGCGCCTGCCCCACCTGCAACGGCGCCGGCGTCCTCTACACCGACCTGGCGATGATGGCCGGTGTCGCCACCACCTGCGAGGACTGTGAGGGGAAGCGGTTTCAGTCAGCGGTGCTGGAGTACCGTCTCGGCGGGCGCGACATCAGCGAGGTGCTGGCGATGTCGGTGGCCGAGGCCGAGGAGTTCTTCGGTGACGGCGAGGCGGGCACACCGGCGGCGCACCGGATCCTGAAGCGGCTCGACGACGTCGGGCTCGGCTACCTCAAGCTCGGCCAGCCGCTCACCACGCTGTCCGGGGGCGAGCGGCAGCGGCTCAAGCTGGCCACCCACATGGCCGAGAAGGGCGGCGTCTACGTGCTCGATGAGCCGACCGCCGGCCTGCATCTCGCCGATGTCGAGCAGCTGCTCGGTCTGCTCGACCGGCTCGTCGACTCCGGCAAGTCGGTCCTGGTCATCGAGCACCACCAGGCGGTCATGGCCCGCGCCGACTGGATCATCGACCTCGGCCCCGGCGCCGGCCACGACGGCGGCCGAATCGTCTTCGAGGGCACGCCCGCCGACCTCGTCGCCGCCCGCTCCACGCTCACCGGCGAGCACCTCGCGGCCTACGTCGGCAGCTGACCGGGGCCCGCGGCTCTCGCGTCAGCACGGCGCCGCGGCGTCTGAGGCCCGCCCATGGGGGTGGGCCTCAGTGCGCAGGTTTCATGATCATCAAGTGCTCGGGGTCCGGGACCGTCACGAAGCCGACCTTGGCGTAGACCTCGTGGGCGTCGAGGGTGGCCAGCAGTGTCCGCTTGAGTTTGTAGGGGGCCAGGTGGTCGCGGACCGCGGCGGCGAGCCAGGTGCCCAGACCCTTGCCACGGTGCGTGGGGGCGACATAGACATCGCAGAGCCAGGCGAACGTCGCCAGGTCGGTGACGACACGTGCGTAGGCGACCTGGGCGCCGCCGGCGTCGTAGAGGCCGAAGTTGAGCGAGCCCCGGATGGACTGTTCCACCGTTTCGCGGCTGCGGCCCAGAGCCCAGAACGCGTCGGTCGATAGCCAGTGGTGCACCAGGTCGATGTCGAGCCGGTCCGGGTCGGTGGCGACCTCGTAGCCGTCTTCCCTGCGAGTGATCATGCTCGTGGATGGTAGAGCGGAGAGGTGCCGCGCAGCCATCGGTTTTGTGGCCTGCGCAGGTTGTGCCGGTGTGGTGCCGGTCGTGATTCCGGGGCGGGCCGGCGCGACGTGGCAACCCCGCCCCGACGCTCGCGGTGACATCTCCAGCCCGATACGGAGCCGTGGAGGTGGCAGCGGCAGCAGGGCGGGGGGCCGGCGTCGGTTCAGCGGCCGACGGCTTTGCGGAGCTGCTCCTTGTTCATGTGGGAGCGGCCGTCGATGTTCTTCTTCTTGGCCTCTTCGTACAGCTGGTCCTTGGTGGGTCCCTGGGGCCCCTGGTGGGAGCGCTCGCCGCCACGCTGGGGGGCGGATTTCGGGTCCCGGAGGGAGGTCCTGCTCGCCGACCTCGCCTCGCCGGAACGGGCCCGTTCCTTGTTGACGGTGCGCGCGGCGATCTCCTTCGCCCGCTTCTGGGATGTGCCCCGTTCCTCGGCCTGTTCCTTGATGTGCTCGTACTGCCGCTCACGTTTCTTGCTCGAACCCGCAGGCATGATGCAGCCTCTCGTTCGCCGTCCGGTGGATGTCGTCTCCACGGCCGGGCGGATCCATGCGCCGCGGCCGTGCCTCTACCAGTTCACGCCCAAAGCGCGCGGCGCGCGACATCTGGCGGTCCTTGCCTCAGCGCCCGGGTCCGGCGATCGCCATCGGACTCGTACGGCGTCTGCACGGCTTCTGCTCGGCTTCTTAAACGACGACGGACTCGACGAGCTTCGCCATGGCCTCCACGGCCGTCTGTTCATCGTGCCCGTTGGCGACGATGACGATCTCCTTGCCGTGGCTCATCTCCAGCATCTGTAGGCTGAACAGGCTCTTCGCGCTGGCTTCCTTGCCATCGACCAGGAACCTGATGTCCGAGACGTAGCCCTTTGCTTCCTGCGCGATCCGCGACGCCGGGCGCACCCGCAGGCCGCCCGGCGAAGCGATGGTCACGGTCGTCTCCGCCATGAACTGACTCCTCAAACCGACAGCCGCGTGGGCCGGCGACGCGATCTGGTCTCCCCCGGTCCGGGCGTACGCCGCGTCCGGAGGATGGTCGCCCACCGGGCTCACCCTGGTACGAGGTCGACGGTAGGGCAACTCCGGTGTCGCTGCGCGAGGTTCCGTTGAAAAGGCAAGCAGAAAGGCCGTGGCGCGGCGGGCGGGCAGTGGGGTGCCCGGTGTCGCCGGCGTATCCGGCGAGATGGCCGTTCTCTTCGTGGGCGCAGACGGTTCAGACGTTGTCGGCGAGGTCGGAATGGCCCTGGATGCGTGCGCAATGAGCGCAGCAGAAGAACTTGCCGCCGGCTTGGAGGCCGTGGCCGAGCATGCGGCAGCCGCAGTTGTCACAGATGGGCGCGAGCTGGTGAGCGGCGCACTCGAAGCTGTCGAAGGTGTGAACGGCTCCCGCCGCGTGGACCTCGAAGGCCATCTCATAGTCGTTTCCGCAGACCTCACAAACAGCCATCAGGCACTCCTTCGTTGACTGGCTTCGACGGCTCCCGCGCACAGGCGGCTTTCCCATCACCTCATGGGGCCGGGCTCCCTGCGCGCCGCGAGAGCCAGATGGCGCAGTGCGGGCACCGGATGCGGACGGCGGTCAGTGCGCCGCCAGGACTTCGCGGGCCGCCCGTTCGCCGGAGCGCACCGCGCCTTCCATCAGCCCGTGCATCAAAGTCGCCGATTCCGTGCCCGCCCAGTGGATCCGGCCCACGGGCTCGCGCAGCGCGCTGCCGTAATTGGTGAGTGCGCCCGGCGGGAAGTGGGCGACCATACCCCCCAGCGACCAGGGTTGCCCGGACCAGTCGGTCTCCAGATACGCGGTGGGACGGCGCGCCTCCGGGCCGAAACGCTCGGCGAGCGCGTCCAGCCAGATGTCCCGCCGCTCCTTGGGATCCAGCCGGCCCAGCCGTACGGCCCCGGCCCCGAACGCGTAGCTGCTCAGCACACCCGGCTTCCCCGAGCGGGGAGTCTGGTCGATGGTGATCGGGACGGGCGACTGGGGCGCGAGCGTCTGGCCCGACAGCCTCTGGCCCCGCCAAAACGGCTCGGCGTACTGCGTGTGCACCCGGATGATCGCCCCGGGCACCAGGCGTTGCCGCAGGTGGCTGTGGTCGGCGGGCAACGGCGGATCGTAGAAGATCCGGCCGGCGAGCACGGGCGGAGTGGCCACGATGACCCGTCGTGCCCGTACGGCAAACGCGTCGGAGGCGACCTCTACGTCGGTCGTGTTCTGGACGATCCGGCGGACCGGGCTGGACAGATGGACCGCCGCGCCCAGGCGCGCGGCCATCCGCCGGGCCAGTTCGGGGGCTCCGCCGTCCACGAGGTGGGATTCCGTCTTACGGGTGTCGGTGTAGTAGCCGAAGCCGCTGCCCCCACCGCCACGTGCCAGGACGAGCGCGCCCAGCAGTGAGACTTCCGCCGGATCGGTGCAGAACAGCAGATTCATCGTCGACTTGAGGAGGGTGTGGGCGGTGGCCGAGGGCACGTTGAGCGGGTGGGAGAGCCACTGCCCGAGCGTGCGGGCATCCCAGGCCCGTGCGCGCCGGGCCTGCCAGGGAGCGTCCTTCGGAAGCCGCCGCGTCATCAGGTTCAGGCGCAGGAACGCCCACCCGAGGGTGGCGAGTGCCGCCGGGCCGGCCTTGGGGATGCCGCGGTGACGGCGGTTGCGCCCGCCGAGGCAGACCAGGTGATCGCCGTCGTCGTACTGCGGGTAGACCTCGAGCCCCAGCTCGCGGCAGAGCTGGAACATCCGTTCCTGGCCCTTTCCCAGCCAGGTCCCGCCCGCGGACACCACGGTGCCGTCGGGCAGCTCCCGGTTCCAGACCCGGCCGCCCACCCGGTCCCTGGCCTCCAGCACCACGACCTCACGCCCGGCCTCGGCGAGCTGCCGCGCGGCCGCCAGCCCGGCGAATCCGGCGCCCACGACGCACACGTCCGCTGTCACCTGTTCCATGACCTACCTCCAGGGAGCAGCCTCGCTTGCCGGGGCCCGCGGCGCCCGGTGGGTGACTCGGCCGGGCGGCGTCGGGGGCCGGTCGGGTGATCTGCGGGGTCGGGGGGCGGCCTTGCGCTTGGGGGCTCAGTGAGGTCGGTGCGGACCGGTGGGGGCTCGGTGGACGGAAGCGCGCGGGCGTACGGGGCAGGGTGCGGCAACGGGCTGCGCGGGCCGGCCGCGGGCGGGTCAGCCCTGGAAGAACGGGATGAGGTGGTCGAGGAGGGCGTCGGCCCGGCTGTAGTCGTGCCCTACTGGCAAGCAAAGAGCCCGGACCGAGCTCCCACTCACGGTCCGGGCACCTTCACCTGCTCACCGACCACGACACCGCCGCCGGGCACCGGCTACCGCCACCACTCCGGCCACCGCTACGGCTCCAGAAGAATCCTCATCCCGCCATTGCGCTCGATCGCCTGCTCGCTGTACAGCAGCGGGAAGTACTCCCCCGCGCTCCACTTGGCGTGGAGGTCGCTGTAGTGCTTGCTGCGCTGATCGCCCGACTGGCCCGGGGCGTTGATGACGCGCGAGTTGTCCCATCCGCCGACGTCGATGGCCATCTTGAAGGTCGCGCCGACGACTTCCGCGTACGGGTAGTCGGGGTAGTGGAAGTACGAGGCGCAGACCGTGTCGAAGGTGCCGCCTCTCTCGGTGGGGCCCACGTTCGGGCCGCCGAGCGGGTGGATGAAGACGTGAATGTGCATCGCGCCCCACCGCCACGCGCTCTCGTCGGCGCCAAGTTTCGAGGCGACCTCGGTGTATGCCTTCGGGAGCGTGCCGAGCAGCAGTTCGTCCCGCTTCCGCGCGCCGTTGGCGCCGAACCAGTCGTCGGGGCGGACGAATGAGTCGTTCACGAGGCGCAGATCGAGATCGATACTGAAGCCCACCAGCTGATCGGCGGCCGGCTTCGGCAGCAGGAGCCGGGCCCACGCGGGATACAGGAACCGCATGACCCATGTCTCGAACAGGGCCGCTGCCGCCGAGTCCTTATCGGCGACGCCGTCATAACCGGACAGCAGCCGCAGCGCCTTGGCCGTCGTCGGGTCGGTCGAAGTCAGCTTCTTCACATACGGCAGGAACTGCCGGGCCACTCCCGATTGCACGTCGTTCTGGAGCGCCAGGGTGTCAGCGAGGGAGGTACGTCGCTGCTGGGAAAGGACCTCGTGGATCCGGTCCTTCCGATAGGCCGGCTGCCACTCGTACGTGGGCATCGGATAGCCGGCGGGGAAGTTGTACTCATTGGCCGACACGAAGAAACCCGACCGCGGATTGTGCGAGGCGGGCAACTGGGCGTTCGTGTAGAAACCGTCCCATTCGAAACGCCCGTCACCAGGCACCGGAAGCCGGCCGTCGTAACCCCGGCCGCTGCGCTTCGGAATGATCGCTCCGGGAACCCAGCCGATGTCGCCCTTGGCATCGGCGTAGACCAGATTCGAGCCGGGAGTCTTCCATGTGCTGATCGCCTCGACGAACTCGCGCGAGTCCGCGGCACGCTGGTAGTTGAGGCTGCCGAGATAGGGCGAGGTGCCGGGTTCCGTCCAGACGGTGCGTACCGCGTAGGCCCGGTGGTTCTTTTCGTCCATCTTGACGACCGGGCCGTGCCGGGTGAACGAGAGCTGAGCCTTGCGGGGTTCACCACCGGCCACCGGTATTTCCTCGGTGGCGGTGGTCAGCTTTTCCCAGCCGTCGCGGTAGCGGTATCTGCTGTGGTCGTGCGGATCGAGCTCGTAGACGTAGAGATCCGCCTGGTCGGCAGGGAGATTGGTGAGACCGAACGCGACATTGCCGTTGTGCCCCATGCTGATGCCGGGATTCCACGGTTCACCGGCACCGATGATGTTCAGTCCGGGAGCGCTGAGATGGGCGATATAGCGGTTGGCGGGCAGTGTGTAGTCCTCCCGGTGCGGATCGCCCGCGAGGATCGGCCGGCCGGTCGCCGTACGCGTCGGCGCCACTGCCCAGGCATTGCTGCCGGTCGCGGTCTCCCGCAGGGCGTTCTGTCCCTCCGACATCCTGCGTAAGGTGCCGTTCGCGAACACCATGGGGGACGTGGCCAGGCTGTAGACCCCGAGGACATCGGCGGGAATGAGGTCCAGATCGAGTCCCTCGGGCACCTGGACCGTGTGGTCGGGCTCCAGCTTGCGGAAGTAGCCGCTCGCCTTGTTTCCTCCGACGCTCATCAGCCGGGCACGGGCGACCTGCGAATTCAGGTTGTTCCCGATGCCGTGGGTACGGATGCGCACCACGTCCTCCGGACTCCAACGCGCGGGCCGGTAGCCCAGCTTCTGGAATTCGGCCGGCATCGCACCGGGGTGGTCATCGAGCCAGTCGAGGTAGCCGTTGATCCCGGCGACGAAGCGCGTTGCCGCCTCGCGTGCCTCGGGACCATAACTCGCCCACTCCGCCGCCATCTCACCGCGGTAGAGAAACAACCGTGCGGCCCGGTCCTGTTCGACGTAGGAGGCACCCAGCACCTCGCTGAAACGGCCCAGACCGCGCCGCCGCCAGGTGTCGATCTGGAAAAGCCGTTCCCGGGCGACATGGAAACCCTGCGCCTGGAAGAGATCACCGACATTTTCGGCGAAAATATGCGGCACACCCCAGACATCAACCGTCACCCGCACCGGCCGCTTCAGCCCGGGCACGGAATATCTCTGTCCCTCGTCCTCCTTCCACCCAGTACCCAATGGCTGGGCGGCCGCCGTACCGGTCGGCAGCGTGCCGGTCAGCGCGGCAGCAGCGCCGACGAGCCCGGTACCCAGCAGGGCCCGGCGGGAAGGAGGACGTGACATGGCATTCCTCGAAACGAGTTCGGCGAACGGTCAGTGATTCGCAGCGGCATCACACACACGGACATCACGCCCCTTCCTCCGGGGAGTCGAGGCCAATGCCCCCGCACGGGAAAGCTATCCGGCCCCCCAGCGCCCTCACACCCGTAACCTCCCCCTAATCTCCGGGGGTTGTTTCACTCCCCCTAGAGACTGTCCCGAATTTCCGTGAGGTTCAGGTGCGGCAGCTGAGACAGCTCGGTAGCGGCCGCGCTCATGGCGGCGCCGTAGCGCGGGGTGTCCAGGAGCGCCGTCAGGGCGTCGGCGATCTCGCCGCGTCCCGCCGTGACGTCCAGCGCCCGGCCCAGGCCGCTGCGGGCGAACGCGGCGGCGTTGTCGGGCTGATCGGCGAGTACACCCAGGCCCAGGACGGGCGTTGCTCCCTGCACCGCGTCGAGCAGGGATGCCCGGCCGCCGTGCGTCACGAACAGGTCGGCCCGGTGCAGGAGTGCGGGCTGCGGGGCGTGCTCGACGACCTTGAGGTGAGGGCTCGTGTTCGGCAGGTGCTGCGCGAGGTCTCCCGCGGACACGATCGCCTCGCAGTCGAGCGCGCGGAGTGCGGCCATGATCTCCCGGTAGACGTTCTCGACGGCGGTCCGCAGACCGGACATCGCGGTGGTCAGGGTGCCGAGGCTCACGTAGACGAGCGGGCGCGACGGGCGGAAGGAGGAGGCGCGGTCCAGCCACTCGGGGAGGGCGGTGCGGAAGGCCGCGACGGTGCGTCGGACCGCGCGTGCCGAGGGCGGGGGCGTCTCGTAGAACCAGTGGAGCGGCGCGGGGGTGAGCATCGGGGGGAGCGTGGGGGTGTCCTGCTCGTGCTGCTTGTAGAGGGGACGCAGCGTGGGCGCGATGTCGGTGTCCCAGAGATCCAGGAGCACCGGCCCGAGGCCGTTGTCCGCTGCGAGCAGGGGCAGTTGCAAGGCCCTGGCCGCGAGGTGCGCGCCGAGGTCGCTGCACTCGGCGATCACCAGATCGGGCCGCTCCTGTGTCCACGCGGTGAGCAGGTCATGGGCCTTCGCCTCGGCCTGTTCGGGCCAGAGGTGGCCGAAGACGTACCGGTTGAAGGGGGCGTTTCCGTACTTCTGCCAGACCTCGCTCGCCGCCCGCTGGACGCCGGGATCGCACGTCCAGTTCGTACCGGCGCCGGAGAGCTCCACCCCGCGTCGCCGGGCTTCGCGGCGGAACATGAGGGGGGCGTGCAGCGTGACCTGGTGGCCCTGTTCAAGAGCCGGGCAGGTGACGTAGTCCAGCGCGGACACATGTGAAGGTATCGGTTCAGCGGTGATCGCTATCCGTAAGGCCACCAAGGCACTCCAAGCTCTTTCCATCGGGTCAACGCCCTGGGCGGGGCAGCAGCCTTCGGCCGCTTCGACCGTGCTGCGCTGTTACCTGCCTCGGTGGTCCGGCTGTTGCGTCACCGAGGCGGCTCGATGTGAGCCTGCGGCATGATCCGTCCCGGCCGCCACCAGCGACGGGCAGTACGGGACACGGGAACGTCTGAACCAGCCCTGACCAGCAGATATACGCATCACCTGGAACGCTGAAAAGGAACGCCGGGCAGCTTCGGGCGCCCTTGGCGCCGAGTGACGGGCGAACGCCCCACTCCGCCGCGGCGCCGGCGCCCGCACGGCCCGGGGAACCTTCTTCCGCCTCTTCTCGTCAGTCACCACGTGTTTGGACCTTGGAGTGACATTGACGAATTCACCAGCCGGATCGAGAACATCATCGGCGGCTACCCGACCGGGGACCCGTGGGCGACGATTGCGCTGTGCATAGGCCAGCTGGAGACCGATGTGGACAGTGATGCCACTGTCTACTGGGTGCTCGGAGTCACTGCGGTCGGGCCGTGGATGGAGTGGTGTGACGAGCGGCCGGATCTCGTCCGGCGGGCGGAGAAGGCGCTGGAGGAGGCGGTTGCGGCCCTTCGCCGACGCGAGGACGACTGTACGCATGACACGCATCCGTGGGATGGAGGGCCGTTCGTCGTCCCGGACGATCTCACGGGGTTCATGTACGAGATTCAGGAAGCGGACGAGTGGCAGCCCGATCCGGAGGACCCGGACGACGAGGCTCCGTACGGCGCGGACTTCGGCACCCGCATGCGGTGCCCGCGCAATGTGGCCGCGTTCGCGAGGAACCCGGCCGCCCTCTCGGGGATGGCACCTGACCTCGACTGACCGGACCGTGACGCTTGCGGACCGGACGGCAGGCGAGTCAGTGGATGGGGCCGCCGCCGAACGAACCCTCTCAGAAGCTGCCGCTGCGACAACCGCAAGCCCCGGTTTCCATGGGCAAGGTAGCCACACCCGTCCGGCCGGTCGGGAGCCAACCGCGTTACGCGACCTCCCCGTTCGGGGCCGGGGCCGCCGGTCGGATGCCTTCGGGGACGCGCCGGGGCGACAGCGCGTGCAGCAGTCCGGTGGCCGGCAGGTCCGGGTGGAGGTAGACGTGTTCGCGGCGCAGCTCGACCGCGGCGGCGAGTCTGCCGAAGGTCCCCGCGGCGGCCTCGGGGTCGCCGGCCAGGTACTCGGCCTGGCCGAGGAGGCCGAGGTGGAGCGGCAGGCGGAAGTGGGTCCGGGAACGGCCCAGTTCGCCGAGGGCGGAGCGCATCTGGGCGAGGCCGTCCTCCGTATGGCCGGAGTGCGTCCGGGCCCAGCCCTCGGGGAGGCTGAGCATCGCCTTCCAGTAGAGCAGCCCGTGGTCCTCGGCCAGGCCGGTGCCCTCGGCGCCGGACCGCCCGGCGGTGTCCACGTCGCCCTCCCAGGCCGCGATGACCGCGTCCACGTACAGGGCGAAGGCCCGGTCGGAGGGCCGGCTGTCGAACTCCGTCAGCAGCAGCAGTTCGCGGCGGCGCTCGGCGGCGGCGGCACGGTCGCCGACGAGCCAGTGGGTGAACGCGTCGTAGGAGCGGCAGGAGACCCGGGGGTCGTGCTGGAAGGTGCGGGCGAGCGTGAGGGCCTGGTGCGCGAAGCGGTCCGCCGTCGTCACGGCCTCCTCCAGCTTCGCCAGCGCCTCGGGCAGCCGGCCCCGGACGTGCAGGACGATGCCCGAGCCGTAGGCGGCACCGAGCAGGGCGACCGGATCGCCGGTTCGTCCGCCGATCTCGCGCAGCAGACCCGAGTACCGCAGGGACCCGTCGTACCGGCCGGTGACCAGCTGCGCCGCGCACAGGGCCCAGAGCACCGAGGGGTCCTCGGGGGCGGCGAGCGCGGTGCCGAGCGCCCGACCCCGGTTGAGCGCGGCCTCCGCCTCGGCCGCGCCGTAGCCGCGGGTCGTCGCCAGCACCTGGCCGAGCTGGATGTGCAGCCGCTGTTCCAGGCGCAGCGTCTCCTGGTCGTCGGGCGGGAGGGCGCCGACCAGATGCACGGCCCGGCGCAGCCAGATCTCCACCTGCTCGTAGGCGAGTTGGTGTTCGGCGTCCTCGGCCGCGCGCAGCAGGCGGGGCAGCACCCGGTCGGCCGGGAGCTCGGACCGGCCGTGCCAGGAGTGGTGGGCGACGCGCTCGGCCTCCGCTCCCCCGGCTTCGCCTCCCGGGCGCCGGATGGCCAGCGCCTCGGCGACCCTGGCGTGCAGCCGGTGGCGTGCCTGCCGGTCCAGTTCGTCGGTGAGGGTCTCCCGCACCAGCGCATGGGCGAAGTACAGGCGGTCGGGGTGGTGCGGGTCCTCGGTCAGCAGTCCCGCGGCGATCGCCGGCTCCAGGGCGGCGCTGACGGGCTCGTCGGGGCCGGCCGTGCGCGCCAGGAGGTGGGTGTCGACCTCGGTGCCGATGACGGCGCACAGGTGCAGTACGCGGAGGACCGGTTCGGGCAGGACCGTGAAGCGCTGCCGCAGCGCGTCCCGGACCCCGGCCGGAACGCTCGCGAGGAGCACCTCGGTGGCTCCCGGTTCGTGCAGCCGGCGCACATCGCCGAGCAGGGTCAGCAGCTGTGTGACGAAGTACGGGTTGCCGCCGCTGCGCTCGTGGAGCACCTCGATGACCTCGGCGCCGACCCCGGGCCCGGCCTGGGCCTCGACGAGGGAGGCGACGGCCTGCCGGCAGAGTCCGTCCAGCCGCAGGGTCTCGGTGCGGGGTCCGCGCAGCACCTCCGAGAGCGCCCGGCGCAGGGACGCGTGGGACTCCATCTCGGGCTGACGGGTCGTCAGTACGATGCTCAGCGGACGGTCGTGGCGCCGGGTGACGAGCAGCCTGAGCAGGTCCAGCGAGGCGGCGTCGGCCCAGTGCAGATCCTCCAGGAGCAGGACCAGGGGGCGGGCGGCGGCCAGTTCCAGCAGGACCTCGCAGACCGCGTCATGGGTGAGGAAGCGGGCATGGCCCCAGTCGCCGTCGGGCGCCAGCCGCTCCACGGTGCCGGCCGGATGGCGCGGCATCACCGGGGCCAGTAACGCCTCGAACGGCGCGCAGGCGGCACGGAAGGCGTCCGGCCGGGTGGCCGACAGCCCGCGCAGGACCTGGGCCCAGAGCCAGTACGGCGGTACGCCCTCCCCCGGGAAGCAGTGACTCCACACCACGTCGGGGGCGTCGCCGGACGCGTTCAGGGACGTGGCGAGCTCGGTCAGCAAGCGGGTCTTGCCGACCCCGGCGGGGCCGAGGACACAGGCGACATGCCCGTGTCCGTCGCGGGCCGCGGCGGCGGCCCGGGTCACCAGGCGCAGTTCGCGGGCCCGGCCGGCGAACGGGGACGGCCCGGCGGCCTCCGCCGTTTCGCCGCCCGCACCGGGCGGGCCCGGCCGCTCGGCGTCGTCCGGGTCGGGCGCGGGCGGGGACACCGCCACAGCAGGCCGGACGGCGGGAGGCAGGGCCGGTTCGGCGGCCGGGCCGTCGTCGAATTCCTGGCGGAGGATGGCGGTGCGTATCCGCTGGAGTTCGGCCGCGGTGTCGACGCCGAACTCCTCCGCGAGATGGCCACGGGTCCGCTCGTACAGCTCCAGCGCCTCGGCCTGCCTGCCCAGCTGCGACAGGGCCGTCATCAGGTGACCGATGAGCCGTTCCCGGGCGGGATGGCGGCGTGCCTCCTGCGCCAGCGCGGCCGCCACTTCCTCGGCCGCGCCGAGGGCGAGCCGGGCCTCGGCGCCGGTCTCGACGGCCGTGAGCCGTAACTGTTCGAGCCGGGCGCGCTCGTCCAGGAGCACCGGGTGGGCGGAGAACTCGGTGTACGGGGAGCCCTGCCACAGGGCGAGTGCCTCGGCGATCCGGTCGCGTGCCGCCGCCGCGTCCCGCCGCCGCAGCAGCCGCCGTCCCTCCGTCACCAGGTGCTCGAAGCGGTGGGCGTCGCTCTGCTCCGGGGCCAGGCCCAGTACGTAGCCGGACGCGCGGTGGCGCACCAAGGACGGTTCGCCCGGCCCCTTCGCGACGTCCAGTGCCCGGCGCAGGTGGGAGAGGTGGCTCTGGAGCGCGCCCACCGGCCGGCGGGGCGGCTCGTCCCGCCAGAGTTCCTCGACGAGCACCTCGGTGGGTACGACCCGGCCCAGCCGGATGAGCAGCAGGGCGAGCACGGCCCGGCGGCGGGGCGGACCGAGCGGCAGGTCCCGTCCGTCGTACCGCGCCGTCATGGGCCCCAGGACGCGCAGAAGAGGACCGGAGGCTTCCGCTGGCTGGTGCGGGCCGGGCAGGGCAGGTGCGGACATCAGGAGCCTCAATCGTTCTCACATGTGCCGGCCACGGTCTGCGGCCCGAAAGGGACGATGCCGTCCCGAAAACGTGATCTTGGCACAGCGGGCCGGGCTCCCTCCAGACCTCGAAATCAGCCATCGGCAAGGTTCCGGCAAGGAGCACCCAGCCCTCGGCAAGGGCAGGTCAGCGGCCGGAGCAGGATGCCGCAAGGGCGACACCGCAGGATGGGTCCGCGGGACCTCATGCCGATGACCCCTACCGAGCGGAAACTACATGCACGGACAGGGCAACACTCCTCTCGCCCCACCTCCTTGCCCGGTGCCTGCCGACGCCCCCGCACTGCCCGTGACGGGCTGTCAGGACCCCCGCAACCCGGGAGGCGGCGCATGACCGGCACGGCTTCCCCGTCCGCACCGCTGCGCCTCGTGGTGGGCATCACCGGCGCGACCGGCGCCGTGCTGGGCGTACGGCTGCTGGAGCGGCTGCGGGATCACGGCGGGGTCGAGGTGCATCTGGTCATGAGCCGCTGGGCACGCAGCACCCTGGAATGGGAGACCTCGCTCCACACCCGGGATGTCGCCGCGCTCGCGGACGTCATCCACCCCCCGGAGGACCTGGGCGCGACCATATCCTCCGACGCCTTTCCCGTGCACGGCATGGTGATCATCCCGTGCAGCATGACGACACTGGCCCTGATCCGCGCCGGCTGCACGGACGGCCTGATCTCCCGCGCGGCCGACATCACGCTCCGGCAGCGCCGCAAGCTGGTCCTGGTGCCCCGCAAGACGCCGTTGAACGACATCCACCTGGAGAACATGCTGGCGCTCTCCCGGAGGGGTGCGGTCATCCAGCCGCCGATGCCGGCCTTCTCCCAGCGCCCGGAGACCGTCGACGGCCTCGTCGGCCACACGGTGGACCGGGTGCTCGACCAGTTCGGCCTCGAAGCCCCCGGGGCCCGCCGCAGGCCGGGCCTGCGTACGGCACCCCAGGCGGCGTCCTTCCGGTAAACGGTGACGCGGTCAGCGTACGGACAGTCCTCCGCTGCCCCCGGGGACCGAGGGGATGTAGTGGTCGATCACACCCGCGTGCTGGTCGGCCCGGCCGGCCCGGTGCGAGTCGGGGTGATCGAGTCGCGGCCGGCGCCCGTGCAGCAGGAAAGACGTGGCACGGGAGGCCAGACGACCGAGGGTGGCTTTCATCGGTCCTCCGTTCGAAGTAGTTCGGTATGGCGAGCATACGGAACGCCGGCCGCGCGCAGGGGAAATCTCAGCCAGATCTGAGCATCCGGTTTCACCTGGGCACCAACGGCCGTGACAGGAAGCGCTGTTGGGTCCGGTGGACGGCACCCGGGGAACAAAACGAATGGTGCCCGGCACATACGGCGAGGAACATGGACGCCATGGCCAAGGAGATCCGACGGCAGCTGCAAGAGGCCGCCGAGAAGCACCAGTTCACGCGTCTCGTGCGCGCCCTTCCGGACAGCGACGAGATCGAGGGGTTCGTGATCGAGGTGACCCCCTCATGGACACTGATCGCGGAGTGCGGCCGCCTCGCCCCGGACGGTTTCGTGGCGCTCAGAACCCGCGACATCGTGCAGGTCCGGCGCCGGGGCTCGCGCGATCTGACGGTGCGCTGGCTCCAGCGGAACGGCCCCTGGCCGCCGCCGGAGCCGCGTGGTGAACTCGCGCTGCCGGACGTCCGGTCCCTGGTCGAGTCGGTGAGCAGGCACTACCACCTGATAGCGGTCTTCGAAGAGGACCTGAACCCCGGCGCGGTGTACATCGGCGCACCGGTGCGCACGGGTAAGAAGCGGCTCAAGCTGCTGGAGGTCAACCCGAGAGCCCGCTGGGCCGCCGCACCGTCGTCCTTCCGCTACGACGACATCACCCGGATCGACTTCGACGACCGGTACAACACCGTCCTCCACGCCCTGGCCGGCCCGCCGCCGCGGTAGCGAGCGGGCGGCGGCCATGACGCGTCAGACCGGCGGGAGCCTCGCCGCCGGCCCTGCATCCGGCCGGAACATCGGCTCTGCCCAAAGGCGTTGAGCCGTTCCCCTGCCCTCACCCCTTGCTCATGCGCACCGTGTCGCCCGTCGGGCCGCCCGCGAGGACCTCGATGCGGGCTCCGGTGGCCGGGTCGGTGAAGGTCTGGCCGGGGGTGTGGGCGGCCAGGTCCAGTGGGGTGCAGCCGGTGGGCGGATCGGTGGCCGGGTGGGCGTTGATGATCCGCACCGGGCCTTCGCCGGTCAGGGCGGCGGAATCGACCTTGTAGAGGAGGACGCCGGTGGAGCAGGCGGCTCGGTCGGCGCCCTCGGCGCGGCGGGATTCGGCGACATACGCCGTGGTCTCGCCGGTGCGCAGTACGGCGATCTTGGTTCCGCCGGGGCGCTCCACCGGGGAGAGCCGTACGGTACGGCGTCCGGTCCGCGGCAGACAGGCGACCTGGTCGTCGCGGGTCCAGCCGAGCTTCCACGAGTGCCAGCCGAGGTAGTGCGGCGCGGGGCCGGCGATGTTGCCCATGACGTCCCAGCCGCCGGCGTATTGATGGGTGGCGCCGGTGAAGGAGTACAGATCGGGAAGGCCGAAGGTGTGGCCGGTCTCGTGGGCCGCGACCTTGTGTCCCCAACGCCACATGTCCTGGCCGAAGGTGACGGCCCATTTGATGCGGCGGCCGTCGGCGGTGACGCCGGGGGTGGCGGGGTCGTAGAGGTAGGTCGGGGAGAAGGAGATCGCGGCTGCCGCCTTCGTGGGGACGACGTAGACCATGTCGTACCAGGAGAGGTCCGCGAAGGGGTCGGCGGCGGTGACCGCGTCGCGCAGGTACTTCTCGTGGGCCTCGAAGGTGAGGTCGCGGGTGAATCCGTACGAGGTGGAGTCCGCGGGCATCCGGATCCAGCGGTGCAGTGAGCGGAGGGTGAGCCGGGAGCGGCCGTAGCTGGCGCGGTTCATCCAGGCGGCGGCCGGGGCGAGGTGGGCGGCGTAGGCGTCCGTGGAATCGGTGGCCGGGGCGTCGGGGAAGTCCACGAAGAGGGTCAGCACGCGGTGGGTGCCGCCGGCGCGCTGGAACCGGGTGCGGTCGGTGTCGTGGCCCTCGTCGGTCCAGCCGGTCTTGCCGGGGAGCGCGCAATCGGCGGCGGGAGCCGGTGAGTTGGGGTGGAGCGCGGCGCTCGCCGTGGCCGGGGTCGCGAGGCCGGCGAGGAGGGTTAAGGCCGCGACGAGGGGGCGCAGGCGGGTCGGCAGGGCGGGCATGACTCTCCCATCGGAGGCGGTGGCAGGAGAAGGAGGGTGGCAGCGGACGGGCGCGAGGGGTTATGCGCGGCCCGCGGCCAGGTCCATCAGCCGGGCCAGTACCCGGCCCCCGGAGGCGGTGACGCCGTCGTGCTCCCACTCATTGGTGACCCAGACGCGGGTGGCGCCGACCTCGCGCGCGGTGCGCAGGGAGAGTTCCGCGTCGACGTACATGTCGTCGTGGTAGACGATCGCGGCGAGGGGGACCTCGTTGGCGGCGAGGCGCCGGGGGTCGTACAGCGGGGGCCAGTCGGGGCGTGCGGCCAGCAGGTCGGCGGCGTCCGCGAAGGGCCGCAGACCGGTGATCTCCCGGAACATCCAGGGGTAGATCATTTCTCCGGTGAGGAGCAGGGGGTCCGCCTCCTCGGCGAATTCGGCGAAACCGTCGAGTGCCCGGGAGGCCGCCCAGCCGGTCGGGCCGGCGCCCTGCCCGTAGAGCGTCTCCTGAAGCACGGCGTACAGCGGATTGTCGGTGAAGCCGGTCAGGTTGCGCACCTGGTGGAGGAAGGTGTCGGTCAACTCACCGTCGGTGTCCAGGGATTCGTCGAGCAGCCAGTGGAGCCGCTCGAAACCGTCGCCCATGCCGAGGGCGAGGCCGAGGGTGCGCAGCCGGCGGGTGGTGAGGCGGTCCCCGTCGGGCAGCCGGACCTCGGTGGCCGTCAGGAGATCGGCGATCCGGCGGAGGCGGCGGGCGTCGTCGGGGTAGCGGGCGTAGAAGTCGCGGACGCGGTCCCGCACGCGCGGGTAGGTGCGGGCGTAGACCTCGTCGGCGGTGGCGGTGAGACCGGGCAGACCACCGGTCACGTAGCAGGCCCGGAGGCCCTCGGGGGCCCGGGAGAGGTAGGTGAGGGTGAGGAAGCCGCCGTAGCTCTGGCCGAGGGTCTCCCAGGGTTCGTCCCGGCAGAGTTTCCGGCGGATCAGTTCGGCGTCGGCCACTATCGAGTCGGCGCGGAAGTGGCCCAGATATGCGGCGAGTTGGGCGGGGGAAGCGAAGCGGGCGGCGGCTCGGGCGGTGACGGGGGTGGAACGGCCGGTGCCGCGCTGGTCGAGCAGCAGCACCCGGTGGGTCCGGAGCGCCTGGTCCAGCCAGCCGGGTGAACCGGCCGACGGACGGGGGGACTTGCCGCCCGGACCCCCTTGCAGAAACAGCATCCAGGGCAGCCGCTCGCCCGCGCGGGCCGGGTCGACGACCTCGCGGGCGAAGACCTGTATGTGTTCCCCGTCGGGGGCGGAGTGGTCCAGGGGGACGGTGCAGACATGGTCGACGGTGGTGTAGGCGGGGTTCATGGGTCCCTTCCACAGCCCGGGGGCAGCATGGAGTGTGACATTGCATGAAACGGCGGGAGGGCGGACGGCACCGTTGTCCGCGGTGGGACAGGGCCCGCTGCCGCCGGCCCGCTACGAGCCGGACTTCGCCGCGGTCCCGCTCCTGGCCCAGAGCGAGCGGACATGGCCGAGGTGCTTGGCCATGCACTTCTCGGCGGCCTTCGCCTCGCCCGCCAGCATCAGGTCGAGGAGTTCGAGGTGTTCCTCGGCCGACGGGATCAGCTCGCCCCGCTCGTCCAGGGCGGTGAGCCCGTAGAGCCGTGAGCGCTTGCGCAGGTCTCCGACGGTCTCGACGAGGCGGTCATTGCCGCTGAGGCCGAGCAGTTCGAGGTGGAACTGCCGGTCGGCCTCCAGGTAGCCGATGAGGTCGTGGTCGCGCGCGGCACGCACGATCTCCTCGGCGACCGGCCGCAGCGCCTCCAGCTCCGCACGGTCGGCGGAGCGGGTGATCCGGCCGATCATGGGAATCTCGATGAGTGCGCGGATCTCGGTGTACTGGTCGAGGTCGCGCTCATTGACTTCGGTGACCCGGAAGCCCTTGTTGCGGACGGGCTCGACCAGGCCCTCGCGCGCCAGGTCGAGCATCGCCTCGCGCACCGGCGTGGCCGAGATCCCGAAGTCCTCGGCCAGGACCGGCGCGGAGTACACCTCTCCCGGCCGCAGTTCACCGGAGATCAGGGCGGCTCGCAGGGCGTGGGCGACCTGGTCGCGCAGCCGCTCCCGGGTGGCGTTGAGATCGCGGTGCTTCAGGTGCCCCATGGCGGTGGTGATCCCTTCCTGGCGGAGCGGATCACCAGCATACAATTTCACATTGTTCCCGCGGTGGAGAGGGTGTATGTACGGCTGGAGGTGTAGAAGTCCAGGGCGGCGCGGCCCTGTTCCCGCGGTCCGTGGCCGGATTCCTTGGCGCCGCCGAACGGCAGATGGAAGTCGACTCCGGTGGACGGGGCGTTGACTCTGATCATTCCGGTGTCGAGCTGGTCGAGCCCGTGCAGGACCGGGTCCAGGCCGGCCGAGTGGACCGAGGTGACCAGGCCGTACGGGACCGAGTTGGTGATCCGGACCGCGTGGGCCAGATCGTCGGCGGGCAGCAGTGCCGCGACCGGTCCGAAGACCTCCTCGCGTAGCAGCTGGTGTCCCGGGGGGACCTTCTCGACCAGCGTCGGGGCCGCGTACCAGCCGGGGAGGCCGGGTGCGGTGCCGCCCGCGAGGACCGGGAGCCCGTCCCGGGCGCGGCTGACCCGGTCGCGGGCCTGCTCGTTGATGAGGGGCCCGCACACGGTGGCGGGGTCGGCCGGGTCACCGACCGGCACCGCACGCAGGGCTTCCGTGAGCGCTTCCCGCAGGGGGCCGAGGGCCGCTCCGACCGCGATCACGCGCCGGGTGGCGGTGCACTTCTGGCCCGCGTATCCGGCGATCGCGGCGGCGATATGGCGCGCGGCCTGCTCGATGTCCGCGTCCGGGAGGACCAGGGCCGCGTTCAGACCGCCCATCTCGGCCTGGACCGGGATGCCCCGGGCCGTGGCGGCGTGTACGACCGTGCGGCCGACGGTCGTCGAGCCGGTGAAGGAGACGATATCGGCGACGGAGACGAGTGCGTTGCCCTCGGTCGCTCCGCCGGGCAGCACGGTGCACACCCCGGCCGGCAGGGCCTGCTCGACGAGGGCGGCGAGGCGCCGGGCACAGGCCGTCGCCTCGGGGGCGGGCTTGAGGACCACCGTGTTGCCCGCGGCGAGGGCCGGGGCCGCCTTCCAGCTCGGAATGGCGAACGGGAAGTTCCAGGGGGTGAGGAGGCCGGCGACCCCGTACGGACGGCGGCGGGTCAGCAGCAGTCCCGGGCCGACGGCGGTTTCGTGCACGGCGCCGAGGGGTTCGTAGGGGGCCTGGGCGTAGTAGCGCCAGATCGCGACGCTTCTGGCGATCTCGGCGCGCGCCTCGGTGAGCGGCTTGCCCACTTCGCGTACGGCGAGCGCGGCCAGTTCGTCCGCGGCGTCCTCAAGGGCGGTGGCGACCGCGCCCAGGGCGGCCGAGCGGGCGGCGGCACCGGCGGCCAGCCAGCCGGGCTGGGCGGCGCGGGCCCGCTCGACGGCATCCGCCGCGGCGAAGGCTCCGGGGGCCGGAACCGACACCAGGACATCGGACGGATCGGCCGGATTGCGGGAGGTGACGGAGGAGACGGTGGTGGTCACAGGAGGAAGCCTCCGGGGAAGGGGTCGTCCGGGTCGAGGAAGTACTGGGCGGTGCCGGTGATCCAGGCGCGGCCGGTGACGGTCGGCACCACGGCGGGCCGCCCGCCGACCTCGGTCTCGGCGACCAGCCGGCCGGTGAAGCGGGTGCCGATGAAGGACTCGTTGACGAAGTCACGGTCCAGGGGCAGTTCGCCGCGGGCGTGCAGCTGCGCCATCCGCGCCGAGGTGCCGGTGCCGCAGGGCGAGCGGTCGAACCAGCCCGGGTGGATCGCCATCGCATGCCGCGAGTGCCGGGCGTCCGAGCCGGGAGCGGCCAGGTAGACATGCTTGACCCCGGCGATCTCCGGCTGCTCGGGGTGCACCGGCCGGTCCGGCGAGGCGTTGATCGCCGCCATGACGGCCAGTCCGGCGGCCAGCAGGTCGTCCTTGCGGGCACGGTCGAACGGCAGCCCCAGCGCGTCGAGTTCGACGAAGGCGTAGAAGTTGCCGCCGAAGGCGAGGTCGTAAGTGACCCTCCCGTATCCCGGGACCTCCACGGTCCGGTCCAGTCCGGCGCAGAAGGCGGGCACATTGGTGAGGGTGACCGACTTCGCCACCCCGTCCGCCACGTGCACGTCGACGGCGACCAGACCGGCCGGGGTGTCCAGCCGCACCGGGGTGACCGGCTCGGTCACCGGCACCATGCCCGACTCGACGAGGACGGTGGCGACCCCGATGGTGCCGTGCCCGCACATCGGCAGCAGGCCGGAGACCTCGATGTAGAGCACGCCGTAGTCGGCGTCGGCGCGGGTGGGCGGCTGGAGGATGGCGCCGCTCATGGCGGAGTGCCCGCGCGGCTCGTACATCAGGAGCGTCCGGAGAGGGTCGAGGTGCTCGATGAAGTGGAGTCTGCGCTCGGCCATGGTGGCGCCGGGAATCACCCCGACGCCACCGGTGATCACGCGCGTGGGCATGCCCTCGGTGTGCGAATCGACGGCGTGGAAGACATGACGCGTACGCACCATGAGTCCTTTCGAAGCGGCACGGATGCGGTCAGTGGTGTCCGGCGGCGACGGCCTTTTCGGTGGCGGCCCGGACTTCGGCCTCGATCTCTCCCGTGAGCGGGGAGCGCGGCGGACGGGCGGGGCCGCCGTGACGGCCGACGAGGTCCATGGACAGCTTGATGCACTGGACGAACTCCGTCTTCGAGTCCCAGCGCAGCAGCGGGTGCAGGGACTTGTAGAGCGGCAGGGCGGTGTCCAGGTCACCGGCGACGGCGGCGTGGTAGAGCGCGGCGCAGGTGGCGGGGAAGGCGTTGGGGTAGCCGGCGACCCAGCCGACCGCACCGGCCACGGCGAGTTCGAGCAGGACATCGTCCGCGCCGATCAACAGGTCCAGGTCCGGGGCGAGTTCGGCGATCTCGTAGGCCCGCCGCACATCGCCGGAGAATTCCTTGACCGCGACGATGCTGCCGTCCTGGTGCAGCCGGGCCAGCAGCCCGGGGGTCAGGTCCACCTTGGTGTCGAGGGGGTTGTTGTACGCGACGACCGGCACGCCTGCTTTGGCGGCCTCGGCGTAGTGGGCGCGGACGGCCGGTTCGTCGGCGCGGTAGGCGTTCGGGGGCAGCAGGAGCACCGAGCCGCAGCCCGCCTCGCCCGCCTGCTCCGCCCAGCGCCGGGACTCGGCGCTGCCGTAGGCGGCGACGCCGGGCATCACCCGCGCGCCGTCGCCCGCCGCCTCGACCGCGGTGCGCACCACGCGGGCCCGCTCCTCGTCGGTGAGGGTCTGGTACTCGCCGAGCGAGCCGTTCGGTACGACGCCGTCGCAGCCCTGCTCGATCAGCCAGCGGACGTGCTGGGCGTAGGCGTCGTGGTCGACGGACAGGTCGTCGCGCAGCGGCAGCGCCGTGGCGACCATGATTCCGCGCCAGGGGCGGGTGCTGTTCCAGGTGTGGGCGGTCATGCCGGTGAACCCTTCTGTAGCGTGTGACATTTTATTGAGTCGTCCGTGGCCGCCACAAGGGCGACCGGCGGGTCAGTCGTCGACGGCCGGGGCGGCGTCCGGCCGGCTTTCGGCCGGGTCGTCGGACGCGGCGAGCGCCGAGAGCGGAACGGGTACCGCGAACGGGCGGCGCTCGGCGGGTGGTTCCGGCGGACCGTCGCCTGCCGCCAGGCACGCCGCAGCCGTTCCGCACATCCGCCCCTGGCACCAGCCCATCCCGGCCCGGGTCAGGAGTTTGACGGTGCGGGCGTCACGGGCGCCGAGGCCGGTGACGGCCTCGCGGATCGTTCCGGCGGTCACTTCCTCGCAGCGGCAGACCTCCGTGTCGTCGGTCAGCCAGCCCGTCCAGCCCGCCGCCGGTGCATGGCCGGCGGCCATCGCCTCGGCGAAGGCACGCATCCGGTCCCGCCGACGCCGCAGCGCCCGTACGCGCCCTTCGCCGGCGGGGCGCCCGTGGAGTCGGGCGGCCGCCGCGAGCCCGGCCAGTTCCCCTTCCGCGCGGGCGAGCGGGGCGCCGCCCACTCCCCCGGTCTCCCCCGCCGCCCACAGCCCGCGTACGGAGGTTTCCTGAAGGGCGTCCAGGGCCAGGGCCGAGGTCCCGTCCACCGTGCGGCGGGTGGCGCAGCCGAGTGCGGTGGCCAGTTCGATCTGCGGGACCAGGCCGTGCCCCACCGCGAGCGCGTCGCACGCGATCCGCCGGCCCGTCCCCCGTACGGGCCGCCAGTCGCGGTCGAGCCGGGTGACCGTGACGGCCGCCACCCGGTCGGTGCCGTGCACCTCGGTGACCGCACTGCGGGTGCGCAGCCGGACCCGGTGCCGCAGCAGGGCGGCGCCGTGGACCGCCGCCTCGACGAGCTTGTGCGGATTGGCGGCGAGCACACCGGGATGCCGTGCGTACCCCAGATAGCCGGACGCCTCGATCACGGCGGGGACCTGCGCGCCGGCGGCGGCCAGTGACGAGGCGACCGCGAGCAGCAGGGGTCCGCTGCCCGCCACGACGATCCGCTTGCCGGGCAGCACCAGACCGGACTTGAGCATGGCCTGTGCTCCGCCGGCGCCCACGACTCCCGGCACGGTCCAGCCGGGAAAGGGGAGTTGGCGTTCGTAGGAACCGGTCGCGAGCAGGACCATACGGGCCCGCACGCGCGCCGCCTGCTCCCCGGTGCCGTCGGGCCCGGTGACGGCGTGCACCGCCCACAGGTCGCCGTTCTCCTTCGTGACGGCCCAGACATGGTGCCCGGACAGGTGACGGACGTCGCTCCGCTCCAGGCGCCGGCGCAGCGCGGCGAAGGCCGCCCAGTCATGGTGCAGCGCCTCGGGCCGGGCCGCGCCGACGGCCGGCGCCGGATGCCGGTAGAACTGCCCGCCGGTCTGCGGTGCGGCGTCCAACAGGGCGACGGACAGGCCGAGTTCGGCTGCCGTGACGGCGCCGGCGAGACCGGCCGGCCCCGCGCCGATCACCGCGAGGTCGTACGGGTCAGACGCCGATGCGGGCATGGCCGTGTCCCTCCTGGGTGGTGATCACGTCGCCGGGGTGTGCGGGCACCAGACAGGCCCGGCGGTTGGGCTCCCCGTTGATGGTGGCAAGGCAGTCGTAGCACTGCCCGATGCCACAGAAGGCACCCCGCGGGCGGCCGGTGGTGCGGGTGGTGCGCCAGGCGAGGATGCCGGCGGACCACAGGGCCGCGGCGACGGACTGGCCGGGCAGGGCGGGGACCGGGCGGCCGTCCATCGTGATCTCGAACGATGCGCCGGGGTTCGCCCCTGCCAGTTCGGCGGGGGTACGGGCCACTGCGGGCCTCCTCTCGTAGCGGACGGGTCAGACGGCGGCTTCGAAGCGGTCGGGGCGGAACGGGCCCGGGTCCAGGGGCGGTTCGGCCCCGGACAGGGACCGCGCGATGAGCAGCCCGGTGGCCGGGGCGAGGCCGATCCCCGCGCCTTCGTGACCGCAGGCGTGCAGCAGACCGGGCACCCGCGGATCGGGGCCGATGGCCGGCAGATGGTCGGGCAGGTACGGGCGGAACCCCACATACGTCCGCATCGCGCGGACCCCGGCGAGAACCGGAAAGAGTGCGGTGGCCTGGGCCGCCAGGCGGCGCAGCACCCCGGTCGACAGCGTCCGGTCGAAGCCGACCCGTTCCCGGCTGGCGCCGATCAGGACGGGACCGGCCGCGGTCCCCTCGACCACCGCCGAGGTCTGGAGTGCCGCCGAGCCGCTGGCGACGTCGGCCACGTAGTCGGCCGCGTAGACCTTGCGCCGCACCACCCGCGGCAGCGGTTCCGTGACGAGCACGAAGCCGCGGCGCGGCAGCACCGGGAGTTCGACGCCCGCGCGCCGGGCGAACTCGCCGCCCCAGGTGCCGGCCGCATTGACCACGTACGGGGCAGACACCTCGCCGGCCGCCGTACGCACCCCCCGCACCGCTCCGTCCGCCGTGGTCAGCAGGCCGGTGACGTCCGCACCGAGCCGCAGGCGCACCCGGTCCCCGCCGGCGCGCAGCAGATGGGCGGCTGCCAGGGCCGGCATCACCTGGGCGTCCTGCGGGTAGTGAAAGCCCCCTGCCAGGCCGGGAGTCAGATGCGGTTCCAGCTCCGGCAACCGGTCCGCGGGAATCTCGTCCGCCCGCACCCCGGCCTTTCGCTGGCCGGCCGCGAAGTCGCGCAGGGGCCGCATCCCGGTCTCGTCGGCGGCGACCACGAGACCGCCCTTGGGCTCGTACTCGATCTCCGGCGGGAGCAGTTCCGCCAGCTCCTGCCACAACCCGGTGGACAGCAGCGCGAGATCGAGTTCGGGTCCGGGCTCCTTGTCGGAGACCAGGAGGTTGCCCTCACCGGCGCCCGTGGTGCCGCCCGCGACGGGGCCGCGGTCGAGCACGGTGACGGAGAGACCGGCGCGGGCCGCGTAGTAGGCACAGGCCGCGCCGACCACGCCCGCTCCGACGACGATGACATCCGAGCTTCTTCTCGTGGGCACGTCAGTAATATTTCACATTGCACTGACGCTGCCAAGGGTGCCGCGTGATCCGGTCACAACTTCCCCCGGGCCGGCGCCCGTCGTCGGGTCCGGATTCTTCACGACTCCCCGGACGCGGGTAAGTAACGGACGCGCCAACCGGACCGAGGCGCCGCTGCTGCGGATCGCGGCACCAGGAGAGCCGCGAAGGCCGCCTGGCACTTCCCCGAGACGGCCGGAACACGCCGGTGCCCCGGATCCGCTCACGGGAGCCGGGGCACCCACTCCGTCAGGTCACCGTCTGGACGGTGGTTCCGGCGGACGGCGCAAAACTGACGTCACCGTTGTAGTTGCCGGTGACCAAGTGGGACCCCTTCTGGAGCGGGTTGAAGCTCGCACTGGCCGTGCCGCCGACGAGAGGCACGGTCAGGGGGCTGCGTCCGGTGATGGCGAGGGTGACGGTTCCGGTGGGCGTGCCCGTTGCGGGCGCGACGGGAATCACGGTCGCGGTGACCGTGATCCGGTCACCCGTGGTGGCGGGGTTGGGCGTGGAGACCACGGTGGTGGAGGTCGAGGCGCGGGTGACGGTCTGGGTGTCGGTCCCGGTGGAGCCGTTGAAGCTGGCGTCCCCGCCGTAGGTGGCCGTGAGGGTGAACGGGCTCCCGGTGGTGGTCGTGTAGGGATGGGTGACGGTGGCGACGCCGCCGGAGAGGGTCGCGGTGGCGGTGCTGGTGCCGTCACCGAAACTGAAGGTGACCGTGCCGGTCGGCGCACCGGCCGCGGAAGAGACCGTCGCCCGGACGGTCACCGTCCCACCGGACACCGAGGGGTCGGGAGTGGAGGTCACCGTGGTGGTGGTCGCGTTCTTGGTGAGCGTCTGGGTGTCATTGCCCGTGGAGCCCGCGAAGTTGGCGTCCCCGTTGTAGGTGGCCGTGACCGGGAAGGGGCTGCCGGACCTGGTGGCGTAGGTGTGGGTGAGGGTCGCCGTGCCGCCGGAGAGGGTGGCGGTGCCGGCGCTGGTCCCATCACCGAAACCGAAGGTGACCGTACCCGTCGGGGTACCGGCCCCCGGCGCCACCGCCGACACCGTCGCCGTCAACGTCACCGCCTGCCCCGCCACCGACGGATCCGGCGAAGAAACCACCGCCGTCGTCGTCGCCGCCCTCCCCACCGTCTGCGACTCACTGCCGCTCGACGACGTGAAGCCGGCGTCCCCGTTGTAGATCGCCGTGACGGTGTACGGGCTGCCGCCGGCCCCGGCGAACGTATGCGTCACGGTCGCGGTACCGCCGGAGAGGGTCGCGGTGCCGGCACTGGTCCCATCACCGAAACTGAAGGTCACCGTACCCGTCGGAGTACCCGCCCCCGGCGCCACCGCCGACACCGTCGCCGTCAACGTCACCGCCTGCCCCGCCACCGACGGATCCGGCGAAGAAACCACCGCCGTCGTCGTCGC
>NZ_JBHXFI010000003.1:221777-228268 GCF_042724075.1 Streptomyces sp. NPDC127097
CCGCCCTCCCCACCGTCTGCGCATCACCGGCACTTGACGAGGTGAAGCCGGAATCCCCGTTGTAGGTCGCGGTGATGGGGAAGGGGCTGCCGGTCGTGGTGGTGTAGGCGTGGGTGACGGTGGCGATGCCGTCGGAGAGCGTGGTGGTGGAGGAGGGGGTGCCGTCGCCGAAGCTGAAGGTGACCGTACCGGTGGGGATGGCGGCCCCGGGCACCGCGGAGGCGACGGAGGCCGTGAGGGTGGTGGGCTGGCCGACGACCGTGGGATCGGGCGAGGAGAAGACCGCCGTGGTGGTGGCCGCCTTACCGACGGTCTGGGTGTCGCTCGCGCTCGACGAGGTGAAGTTCGCGTCCCCGTCATACGCCGCGGTGATCGCGAACGGACTGCCCGCCGTACTCCCATAAGCGTGCGTCACCACCGCCAGACCCTCACTGACCGGCGCCGTCGACGTCGGACTGCCGTCACCGAAATTGAACGTGACCGTACCCGACGGCGCACCCGCCCCCGGCGCGACCGACGCCACCGACGCCCGCACCGTGGTCAACTGGCCCACCACCGTGGGATCGGGGGTAGACACCACCGCCGTGCTGGTGGCCGCCCTGCCCACGGTCTGGGTATCGCTCCCGCTCGACGAGGTGAAGTTCACGTCCCCGTCATACGCCGCGGTGATCGCGAACGGACTGCCCGCCGTACTCCCATAAGCGTGCGTCACCACCGCCAGACCCTCACTGACCGGCGCGGTCAACGTCGGACTGCCGTCACCGAAATTGAACGTGACCGTACCCGACGGCGCCCCCGTCCCCGGCGCGACCGACGCCACCGAAGCCGTCACCGTGGTCAACTGCCCCACCACCGTGGGATCGGGCGAGGACACCACCGACGTCGTCGTCGCGCACCTGCCCACCGTCTGGGTGTCACCTCCGCTCGCCGAGGAGAAGCTGTCGTTCCCCTCATAGAGCGCGGCCACCGTGTAGGGGCCGCCCGCGGCCGTGAAGGTGTGGGTGACCCGGGCGACGCCGTCGGAGAGCGAAATCGGCGTGGGCGGAGTGCCGTCCCCGAAGTCGAAGGTGACCGCGCCGGCCGGCACCCCGGCTCCCGGTGCGACCGGTGTGACGGTCGCGGTGAAGTCCACCGGCTGGCCGACCACGGACGGATCCGGCGCGGCGGCCACCGTGGTCAGCGTCGACGCCGGATCGACCGTCTGACTGTCCGTGCCCGCGGAGGAGCTGAAGTTGGCGTCCCCGCTGTAGCGCGCGGTCACGGTGTACGGGCTGCCCGTCGCGGTGGTGTAGACGTGGGTGACGCCGGCGACCCCGCCGGAGAGCGAGGCCGTGACGGCCGCCGTTCCGTCCCCGAAGGTGAAGGTGACCGTTCCGGTCGGCACCCCGGCGCCGGGCGGGGTCGGGGCCACGGTCGCGGTGAAGGTCACCGGCCGGCCCGTCACCGAGGGGTCCGGGGAGGAGCTCACGGTCGTCAACGTGGTCGCGGCACTGACCGCCACCCGGTGAACGTCGGTGGTGGTGGCGGGGGCGAAGTCGTCGTCACCGTGGTAGGTGGCGGTGACCGTGTAGGGGCTGCCGGTCGCATCCGGGTAGGCGTGCGTCACGGTCGCCGCATCCGAGATGACCGGTGCGGTGACGGGCGGGGTGGCGTCGCCGAAATCGAAGGTGACGGTCCCGGTGGGGGTGCCCGCGCCCGGGGGAACCGCGGAGACCAGGGCGGTGAAGGTGACCTCCTGTCCGGCCACGGAAGGGTCCGGGGAGGAGAACAGGGACAGGGCGGCGGATGCCCGGCCGACGGTCTGGCTGTCGGTGCCGGTGGAGGGGTCGAAGTCGGTGTCCCCGCTGTAGTCGGCCGTGACGGTGTAGGGGCTGCCGGAGGTGCCGGTCCAGGTGTGCGTCACGGTGGCCACGCCGGCGGTGAGCGTGGCGGTGACGGAGGGGGTGCCGTCACCGAAGTCGAAGGTGACGGTGCCGGTGGGAGTGCCGGCCCCCGGCGCGGCCGCGGAGACCGTCGCGGTGATGCCCACCGGCCGGCCCGTCACGGACGGATCGGGCGAGGAGATCACATCGGTGGTGGTCGCGGCGGGGTCGACGGTCTGCACGCCGGTACCGGTGGAAGGGCTGAAGTCGGCGTCCCCGCTGTAGCCGGCCGTGAGCGCGTACGGGCTGCCGGAGGTGCTCGCCCAGGCGTGTGTCACGGTGGCGGTGCCGTCCGTCACGGGTGCGGTGACGGGCGCGCTGCCGTCACCGAAGTCGAAGGTGACCGTGCCGGTCGGGGTGCCGGCCCCCGGCGCGGCCGCGGAGACCGTCGCGGTGATGCCCACCGGCCGGCCCGTCACCGCGGGATCCGGCGACGAGCTGACCACCGTCGCCGACAACGACGGCTGCACGGTGTGCGTTTCGGTCCCCACGGAGGCGGTGAACCGGTCGTCGCCGCTGTAGGTGGCGTGGACTGTGTACGGGCTGCCCGTGGCGCTCGTGTACGTGTGCACGGCGCTCGCCAGGCCACCCGGCGCGGCGACGGTGACGGGCGCGCTGCCGTCGCCGAAGTCGAAGGTCACCGTCCCCGCCGGCGCGGCGTCCCCCAGGCTGTCGGACAGCACCCTCGCGAGGAACGTCACCGGCTGGCCGGTGACCGAGGGCTCCGGCAGTCCGCTGACGGTGGTGGTGGTCGCGGCCGGGCCGACGGTGTGCGTGCCGGTACCGGTGGAGGGGCTGAAATCGGCGTCCCCGCTGTAGTCGGCCGTGACCGTATAGGGGCTGCCGGACGTACCGTCCCAGGCATGGCTGAGGGTGGCGGTGCCGTCCGTCAGAGGTGCGGTGAGGGGCGGGGTGCCGTCGCCGAAGTCGAAGGTGACGGTGCCGGTGGGGGTGCCGGCTCCCGGTGCGACGGCGGAGACCGTCGCGGTGAGATCCACCGGCTGGCCCGTCACCGAGAGCGCCGGCAGTGCGCTGACGGTGGTGGTGGTCTCGGCCGGGGCGATCGTCTGGGTGCCGGTACCGGTGGACGGGGTGAAGTCGGCGTCCCCGCTGTATTCGGCCGTGACGGTGTACGGGCTGCCGGAGGTACCGGCCCAGGTGTGTGTCGCCGTGGCGACCCCGGAGGTGACCGGCACCGTGCTGGGTGACGTACCGTCACCGAAGTCGAAGGTGACCGTGCCGGTCGGTGTGCCGGCCCCGGGCGCGACGGCCGGGAGGGTCGCGGTGACGGTCACCGGCTGGCCGGTGACCGCCGGTTCGGGCAGCGAGCTGACCACCGTGGTGGACGCGGCCTGGCCGACGGACTGTGTGAGGGTGCCGCTGGAAGCGGTGAAATCAGCGTCCCCGCCGTAGGTGGCGGTGACGGTGTACGGGCTCCCGGACGGGCTGGGGTAGGCGTGCACGGCCGTTGCCACCCCGGCGACGACCGGTTGCGCGGACGGGTCCGTGCCGTCCCCGAAGTCGAAGATCACCGTTCCGTCCGGGACACCCGCGCCCGGCTCCACCGGAGCGATGATCGCCGTGAAGGTGACCGGCTGGCCGACGACGGACGGGTCCGGTGCGGCGGTCACCGTGGTGGTCGTGGCGTCCGGCAGGACCGTCTGGATCGCCGTGGCCACCGAGCCGGTGAAGTCGTCGCTGCTGTTGTAGGTGGCGGTGATCGTGTACGGGCTGTGGAGGCTGCTGGTGTAGGTGTGCAGGAGCGTGACGGCTCCGCCGACCAGGGGGGCCGTGGCGGGCGGGGTGTCATCGCCGAAGTCGACGGTGACCGTGCCGCTCGGGGTGCCGGCACCCGGCGGGACCGGGGCGACCGTCGCGGTGACGGTCACCGGCTGCCCCACGACCGCGGGCTGCGGACCGGAGGTCACCTCCAGGGTGGTCGCGGCCGGGTACAGGGACTGGGAACCAGTGCCCGCGGCAGGGCTGAAGTCCTCGTCGCCGCTGTAGGTGGCGGAGACCGGGTACGGGCTGCCGGCCATGGTGGTGTACGCATGAGTCTCCGTCACCGTGCCGCCCACGGCGGTGGCGGTGACGGTCGGGGTGCCGTCGCCGAAGTCGAAGGTGACCGTCCCGGTCGGCGTGCCCACCGCCGGGGCGTCCGCCGTGAGGTTCGCGGTGAGGGTCACCGGCTGGCCGACCGCGGAAGGGTCCGCCGACGAGAGGACGGCGACGGACACCGTCCCCGGGTTCACTGTCTGGGTGTCGGTGTCCGTGGACGGTGTGAAGCTCGCCTCGCCGTTGTAGGTGGCGGTGACCTGATACGGGCTGCCGGAAGTGTGGCGGTAGGCGTGTACGGCGGTCGCCGAGCCGTCGGTGAGGGGCGCCCGGACAGTCGCGGTGCCGTCGCCGAAGTCGACGGTGACCGTCCCGGTCGGGGTGCCGGCTCCCGCGTCCGTCGAGGTGACGGTCGCGGTGAAGGTGACGTCCTGGCCGGTCACGGACGGGTCCGGGGCGGACTCCAGCACCGTCGAGGTGGCCGCCTGTCCGACCGTGTGGGGGTCGAATCCGGCCGAGCCCGCGAAGTTCCCGTCACCGCTGTAGACCGCGGAGATCGTGCCGGGATCGGCGGCCGCGGTATAGGTGTGGGTGACCGTCGCCGTATCGCCGGTGAGCGGGACCGTCACGGTCGGGGCGCCATCGCCGAAGTCGAAGGTCACCGTCCCGGTCGGGGTGCCCGCGGCGGGCGGCACGGGCAGGACGGTCGCGGTGACGGTCACCAACTCGCCGACGATGGACGGGTCCGGAGTGGAGCTCACCGTCGTCGAGGTGCCCGACACACTGGTCTCCACGCCCTGGGCGACCGTCCCGGTGGAGGCGGCGAAGTCGGCGTCCCCGCTGTAGGCCGCGGTGACGGTGTAGGGACTGCCGGCGGTGCTGGTGTAGGTGTGCGACACCATGGCCACGCCGTGGGAGACCGGTGCGCTGGTGGGCGTGGTGCCGTCACCGAAGTCGAAGGTGACCGTCCCCGTCGGGGTGCCGGCGCCCGGCGGCACCGGGATCACCCGCGCGATCAGCGTCACGCTCTCGCCGACCGCCGACGGAACCCGCGAGGAGGTCACCGTGGTGGTGGTCTCGGCCGGGGCGACGGCATGGACGATGGTGTCCTCGGACGCGGCATAGTTGGCATCACCGAGGTAGACCGCGGTGATCGTGTAGGGGCTGCCGGACACGCTGGTGTAGGGGTGGGTGACGGTCACCGTGCCGTTCACCAACTGGGCGGTGAGGAGCGGGGACCCGTCGCCGAAATCGAAGGTGACCGGCCCGGTCGGAGTGCCCGAGGCGGGTGCGGTGGGGGTCACGGTGACGGTCACCGACTCCCCCGTCACGGACGGGTCCGGTTCGGCGGTGACCGTGGTGGTGGTCGCGGCCTGCTCGACGGTGTGCGTACCGATCCCGGCGGACTCGGTGAAGTTGGCGTCCCCGCTGTAGGTGACGGTGACCGGGAACGGGTTGAGGGGCGCGGTGGCGTAGGCGTGGGTGAGGGCGGCGGTGCCGTCCGTGAGGGGTGCGGTGACGGGTGCGGTGCCGTCGCCGAAGTCGAAGGTGACCGTCCCGGTCGGGGTGCCCACGGCCGGCGGGGCGGCCGCGACGGTCGCGGTGAAGGTGACCGGCTGTCCGGTGACCGACGGTTCCGGCGCGGTCGTCACCGTCGTGGTGGACACCGCTTGGGCGACCGAGTGACTGTCCGCCCCCGAGGAGGGGTTGAAGTTGTCGTCACCGCTGTAGGTCGCGGCGACCGTGTACGGGCTCTCCGCCACCTCCGGATTGGCGTGGGTGACCGTCGCCGTGCCGCCCTCGACGGGTGCCGTGACGGGCGGGCTGCCGTCGCCGAACTCGAATGTCACGGTTCCCGTGGGCGCGCCGGCCGCCGGGGCCTCGGGGGAGATCTGCGCGACGAAGGTCGTCAACTGCCCCACCGTGGACGGGTCGGGTACGGAGGCCACGGCCGTGGCGGTGTCGGCCGGCTGAACGGTCTGGGTGTCGGTGCCGAGGGAGGTCGTGAAGTCCGGGTCACCGTTGTAGGTGGCGGTGACCGGGTACGGCAGTTCGGCCGCGTCGGTGTAGGCGTGGGTGACTTCGGCGGTGCCTGCGGTGAGGAACGCGGTGTCGGGCGGGGTGCCGTCACCGAAGTCGAAGGTGACCGTCCCGGTCGGGGTACCGGCGCCGGGCGCGAGCGCGGTGACCGTCGCACCGAACGTCACCAACTCCCCCACCGTCGACGGATCCGGCGTGGAGACCACGGCGAGGGCGGTGCCGGCCGGCTGGACGCGCTGGGTGTCGAGACCGAGCGAGGTGGTGAAATCCGCGTTCCCGTCGTAGGTGGCGGTGACCGTATAGGGGTCGTCCGCCGCGGCGGTGTAGACGTGGCCGGTGGTGGCGGCGCCGGCCGTGAGCGGTGCGCTGACGGGGGCGCTGCCGTCACCGAAGTCGAAGGTGACCGTCCCGGTCGGGGTACCGGCGCCGGGCGCGAGCGCGGTGACCGTCGCACCGAACGTCACCAACTCCCCC
>NZ_JBHXFI010000003.1:228368-330725 GCF_042724075.1 Streptomyces sp. NPDC127097
ACCGTCGACGGATCCGGCGCCGAGACCACCGCCGTCGACGACCCGCTCGCCCCCACCGCCTGGGTGCCGGTCCCCGTGGAGGGTTCGAGGTTCCCGTCGCCTTGGTAGGTGGCGGTGACCGTGTAGGGGCTGCCCGCCGTACCGGCCCAGCCATGGCTGGTGGCGGCGGTGCCGTCGGTGAGCGGTACGTCGACGGGCGGGGTGCCGTCGCCGAAGTCGAAGGTGACCGTGCCGGTCGGGACGGCAGCTCCGGGCGGGACGGCGGTGACCGTGGCGGTCACGGCCACCGGCTGCCCGGCCACGGAGGGGTTGGGTGCCAGGTCCACCGCGGTGGCCGTGGCCGCCTGCTGCACGGTGTGGCTGTCCGTCCCCGTGGAAAGCGTGAAGTTGTCGTCGCCGCTGTAGGTGGCGGTGACCGGGTAGGGCAGTCCGGCGGCGTCCGCATAGAGGTGGATCGCGGTCGCTGAGCCGCCGTCCATCGGCACGGTGACGGGTACGGTGCCGTCGCCGAAGTCGAAGGTCACCGTGCCGGTCGGCGCGCCGGCTCCCGGCGGGGTGGCGGCGACCCGTGCGACAAAGGTGACCGGCTGGCCCACCAGGGACGGGTCGGGCCCGGACGTCACCGTGGTGGTGGTCGGTGCGACCTCGACGGCCTGGGTGTCCGTCCCGGTGGCGGGCAGGAAGTAGAGGTCGCCGCTGTAGGTGGCGGTGACGGCGTAGGGGGTGGCCGACGGGCCGGCGTAGGCGTGCTCCACCGTGGCCGTGCCGTCCGTCAGGGACGCCGTCACCTGTGCGGTTCCGTCACCGAAGTCGAAGGTGACGGTGCCGGACGGTGTCCCCGTCGTGGACGGGACGCCCTCCACTTCAGCGGTGAAGGTGACCGGCCGGCCGACGAGGGAGGGATCCGGCGCGGAGGTGACCGTCATCGCCGACGGCGCTTTGTAGTCGAAGGCGTTGGGGAACGTGACACTGCCCGCGGGTGTGGTGACGACGATGTCGGCCGGGCCGGGAACACCCGCGGGTGTCACCACGACGAGCACGTTGTCGGAGTACGCGCGAAAGGACCGTACGGGGACACCGCCGATGGTGACCCCGCTGACGCGGGCGAGGCCACTGCCGGTCAGTACGACGGTGGTGCCGCCCGCGATCGGCCCGGTGTCCGGGGTGACGCCGGTGACAAAAGCCACCGCCGCATAGGTGTAGAGCAGTCGGTTGCTCACCCCGCCGAGGGTGGTGACATACACGGGGACGGTGCCGGGGCCCGCGGCGGGCGGAACCGTGACACCGACCTGCCGGTCGGAGAGCGCCGTGGGGAAGGCGACGGCGTCGCCGAAATGGACGAGGAGCGCGGTGCGCAGGTTGGCGCCGGTGAGGACGACGGTGTTGCCCCCGCCGATCGGCCCCGTGGAGGGGACGATTCCGGTCAGTCTGGGCCAGGTGATGTAGAAGAAGTAACCGACCCAGGCCGATCCGCCAGGGGTGGTGACCGTGACCGGGACCGCCCCTTGTCCCGAGGGAGTCACCGCGACGATGGTGTCGTCGTCGAGCACGGTGAAACTCGCCGCCGGACGCGAGCCGAAGGTCACGGCCGTGGCATGGGTGAAGTTGCGCCCGATGATGGTCACCTGGGTGCCGCCACCGAAGGGGCCCTGGTCGGGAAAGACACCGGAGAACTGATTGCGCGCCGCCATCAGGCCGTAGGCGTATACGGCATCAAGACTCAGCATGACGGTGTCACCGCCGATGCCGTGCCCACGGCCGCCGGGTCAACGGGGCTTACTTCATAGGGCAGTTGGGGAAAGGGAGCGTACCGGCCCGGCGGGGCCACCCATCGGAGAGCGAGGACACGGACGGCGAGGCACACAGCGCGGGCAGCAGGCATGACGGCTCCAGGGCCAACTTGCGGGCCCGCCGCACCATGGGACGCCCGCGTACGCGCGCCGACATGGCCGGTCCTGCACATCCCCAACGGAGGAGCGCTCGAACGGCACCGTCATCACACCGGTGCTCCGAAACAGGCAGGGCACCTTCCACTCCCCCGGAAAGGATGGGCGGCCCACCGGAATCGGACGGATTCAGTAACCCATCCCGGTGTGGTGCGGGCAACACAGCCGGATCGAGCTCACCCGAACGGGCGAGCGGAACCCGGTCACCGGTGAACCGGCCCCGGCCGGGCACCCCGGTGCGACGATGCCCGACCCCGCCCGCCGGCTCTCCGCGGCTCAGCCCGTAAAGGCGCGCACGAACTCGTTCGTCTTCTTCCCCAGGCTCGAACAGGTCGCCACCGCCTTGAGGTTGGCGCCTCCCGGGCAGGGCTTGTCGCGGGTGACCGACCACATCGACAGCCGGCCGAGCCCCTTCTCCTCGGCGAACTTCTTGAGCTCCGCCGCGTCGTCGGGCCGGAAGACCTCGACCTTGACGTCGTTCACGCCGATCATCGGGGTGACCGCGACGCTCTTCCACGCCGTGGCCTCGTCCCGGATCCCCAGCGCTCCCTTGAGCTGCTTCTGGGTGGCGGTGGCGGCCGCGATGGCGTATTCGCCCATGTCACCGTCGTAGTAGGTGCCGTAGTCCATGGCCATGATGTTCACGGTGGAGATCCGGGCACCGTTCTTCTCGGCGCTCTTCAGCACCGCGACGGCGTGCCGGTTCAGGCCGGAGGGAAGCACCGGGAGGGTGACGGAGACATCCAGTTTTGTGTCCTGCTGGAGCCGGGCGATGGCCTGCGCACGGAGGTCGTTGGCCTTGGTGTCCGTGAGCGCGGGGCCCTCGATATCGAAGTCGACCTTGGTCAGGTGGTAGGTGTCGATGACCTTGCGGTAGGCGTTCACCAGCTTGTCCACCGAGCCGCAGACCCTGGCCAGTTCATTGCCGCTCTGCCCGCCGAAGGAGATCCGTACATCGCCGCCCTGGGCGCGCAGTGCGTCCGCCTGCCGCGCCACCGGGTTGGCGCCGAGCGGCTGCCTGCCGCCCCACTTGGGCACGCAGCCGCCGCCCGGCGAGACGAACGCCAGGTTGTACTCCTTCACGCCGGTCTCCTCGGCTCCCTTGACCAGGTCGAAGGAGGGCTTGAGCGAGGTGTCCACATATGGCGAGAACCCAACGGTCTTCGGCGTGGGGGCGGGGCTGCTCGGCTTCGCGGAGGGGGTCGCCGGGTCCGGGCGCTGGGGCTTCGCCGGCTCCTCGGACGAGCAGCCGGCGAGCAGGGACGCCGCTGTCACGGCCGTCACCACAGCGATCGCGGTCGACTTCCGCTTGCGGCTCCGCCGGGAAGCGTGCGCGTCTGCGGGGTACGTCATCATCGGGCTGCCTCCAACGGTGGGGGGTGGGCAGTGCTGTTCGGACCGGCGGCAGGGGGCGGGACGGGCGGAACACTCCGTCTGCCACGGGCCGGGTCCGGGGGCTTCGGGCCGGGTGCGGGAGGGAAGGACCCGGCGCAGCAGCCCACACAGCACGCGCGACATCAGCACGTCAGCAGGTAAGGCCGGCCCGTTCGTCATGGCCGCCATCGTGCCATCCGGTGCGGGCTCCCCGGAGGGTGGGTGCGGGCCGGGCAGCCTGCCGTATGGGGCAGCTCACATGATGCGCGGGAACTCGTCCTGCGGTGCGTCCGACTCCCTGAACGGTACCGGCAGCGGGCCGGGCCACCTCCTCCACGAGCCGGGAGCCCCGCGTGCCCACTGAACAACGTCTCGCACCGAGCCAAACACCGGACTCCCCGGACGCCCCGGACACCACCGGCTCCGGGGCGGAGCGGGCGGTACGGCGGACCGGGTGGGCCGCGCTCCGTCCGCTGGTGTTGCGCCTGCACTTCTACGCCGGGGTGCTGATCGCGCCCTTCCTGCTCGTCGCCGCGGTCACCGGGCTGCTGTACGCCGCTTCCTTCCAGGCGGAGAAGGTCGTTTACGCGCATGAGCTGAGCGTGCCGGTGGGCAAGGCCGAGCGGCCGCTGTCGCAGCAGGTCGCCGACGCCCGTAAGTCGCATCCCGAGGGCAAGCTCGCCGCCGTACGCCCGGCACCGCGGCCCGGCGACACCACCCGGGTCCTGCTCTCCGACGTACCGGGCGTCTCCGCCGGCAAGCAGCTCGCCGTCTTCGTCGACCCCTACACCGGGAACGTCAGAGGGGCTCTGGAGACGTACGGTTCCACGGGCGCGCTGCCCCTGCGCACCTGGCTCGGCTCCCTCCACCGCGACCTGCACCTGGGCGAGACCGGCCGGCTCTACAGCGAACTGGCCGCCAGCTGGCTGTGGGTGGTCGCCGGGGGCGGAGTGGCGCTGTGGATCGGCCGGAAGCGCCGGAACCGCGGGCTGCGGGCGCTCGCACTGCCGGACCGCACCGCCACCGGCCGCCGCCGGACCCTGTCCTGGCACGGTGCGGTCGGCCTGTGGGCCGCGGGCGGCCTGGTCTTCCTCTCCGCGACCGGTCTGACCTGGTCCGCGTACGCCGGGGCGAACATCGGCGAACTCCGGGAGTCCCTGGGACAGGCGACCCCGACCGTCTCGACGGCCGTGGCCGAGCACCACGCCGGACAGGGCGGCTCCGCAGGGATGTCCGGGATGCCTGACATGCCGGGGAGGGGCAACGCGAAGGGAAGCCGGCCGAGCGGAGCCGCGCCGGCGGACGTGGGCATCGACAAGGTGCTCCGAACGGCCCGCGCCCAGGGCCTCACGAACCCCGTCGAGATCGGCCTGCCCACGGACAAGGGCACCGCTTACGTCGTCAAGCAGGTGCAGCGCAGCTGGCCCGAGAAGCAGGACGCAATCGCCGTGGACCCGGCGACGGGCAAGGTCACCGATGTCTCACGCTTCGCCGACCACCCCGTCCTGGCCAAGCTCACCCGCTACGGCATCGACCTGCACACCGGCACCCTTTTCGGCCTCGCCAACCAGATCGCGCTGGCCGCGCTCGCCCTCGCCCTGATCTTCCTGATTCTCTGGGGCTACCGGATGTGGTGGCAGCGCCGCCCCACCCGCGACCGCGCGCTGCCCTTCGGGCGTCCCCTCCCGCGTGGCGCGTGGCGGCAGGTACCGCTGCCCGTGCTCATCGCGCTCGTGCCGGCGGTAGCGGTGGTGGGCCGGCTGGTGCCCTTGCTCGGCCTTTCGCTGGTCGCGTTCCTGGCCGTGGACATCGCTCTCGGCGCGCTCAGCCGCCGTCGCCGCGTCCCCGCCACGACTGCCGGCTGACGGCCTTCGCCACTAACGGGCCGTAAGGCCAGGTCAGGCGTCCCGCATCTCCGCCAGCCGGAACGGCCCCGCCGCGCCGGGACCGAACATCACCGGCAGGTTGCGGCCCAGTGGTACGACGACGAGCGGCTCGTCACGGTACTCCCGGAGGAATTTCTCCAGGGGTTCCCAGATCAGGCTCCGGTACCCGGACTCGGTCCGCTGATGCTCAAAGGAGAGGGTCAGCGCGGAGTCCATCACGGTGACGCTCACCGCGTCGACCTCCAGCCACTCTCCACCGATCCAGGCTTCAAGCCTTACGTATGACATGCCGCAAGGGTGCCCCGCGCCACACCCGCCTCGCAAACCGCACCACGCCCCTGGCGACAAACGCCGCCCGACCGCTGCCGTGCCGCGCCGTCGCCCGCCTCGCGGTGCGTCCTCCCAGGTCGCTCACGTGGCACCCAGTCGCGCCGGTGCCACGGGAGGCGGGCGCAGCTGGTGCTACCACCCTCTGCGCCCGTGGGTCACGGCCGGCGCTCGTCCCCGGCACACCAGGGTTCGGCGAGTTCACCCAGGACACGGGCCGCCGGCGCCGGGTCGACCAGCCACTTCAGATGGCTTCCCGCCAGAGTGCGGACGTCGTACGGGTTGTCCGGCGTCAGCGCGTTGCCCTCGCGGATCAGCCGGTCCTGTAGGGCGAGCGGCAGGCTCGTGTCGTCGGCCAGCCGCACGAAGGTCTTCGGAATGCGACCCCAGGTGGCGGCCTGCGCCCGGTCGGCGGAGGTGCCGACGTCCAGGTTCTCGTCGGGCTGGAAGGTGTTCAGGAAAGTCAGGAACTCCTCGTCGGTGCCGTCGGCGAAGAAGGCCGCCTTGAACGCCGCGAGGGCGGCCGGGTCCGCGGTGCGGAAGTTGATGCGCAGCAGGCCGAGTTCGGCCGGGTTCCCGGCCAGCGCTATCGCCAGCGAAGCGGCGTCGACCGTGGCCATCTCCGGCTCGGCGTAGTAGTCGTTGACGTCGAGCTCGACCGGGCACCAGGCCGAGACATACACGATGCGGTCGATCAGGTCCGGCCGTGCGTTGGCCGCGGCGGTGGCCGTGACGCCGCCGCGGCTGTGGGAGACGAGGATCACCGGCCCGTTCTCCTTGGCCCGCTCCAGGACTCCGATCAGGTGCGCGACGTTGTCGGCGAGCGTGACGCCCTTGATCGAGCCGGGCGTGGTGGCGAGCTCTTCGAGATTCTGCGGCGCCTGGTAGGCGCGCGCGTAGGTTGCCCCGAATCCGTGGCCGGGCAGGTCGACGGCGACCGAACGGTGTCCGAGGAGGCCGAGTTCGGCCTGGAGCGGCGCGAAGGAGAAGGAGTTCGCGAAGGCTCCATGAACCAGTACGAAGGTCGGTTGCATCTTGTTCTCACTCACTTTCTTGCCGCCGAGGCTCCCGCCCGCACACACCGCGCCCTTCGCGGCGCCACAGGCCACCTCGCGGCCGAGGAACGGGCCGTCGTCCTGCGCACCGTCCGCGCCGCAGAGACGTTTCGTGCGTGGCAGGCGCCACGCGGCCAAGCGCGGAGTCTCGAGCGCAGCGCGCGGACGGTTGCCCGGTATCCGAGGGTTCACCCTACTCAACGGAAGATCATCCGCACTACCCGTTTGCGCCCCTGGCGGCGAGTTCGGCCGTCAGTCGTCGTGAGGGCGCAAGGGAGGCCGTACGACAAGAACGTACGGCGACCTACGCGACAGTGACAGTGATCCACTATCCTCGGTGCGCCTTACTGCTCGGACCGGAGCGATAAGGCCAACTACGACCACGGGGCGGGGGCGGGGCCACGGCCGAGTCATGGACGGTGGCGGCTGGCGCAAGGTCGACGCCTTCATCGTCGAGACCCGGCTTGAGCGGGATGGCTTGGTCATCACAAGCAGGCGCTGCAATTTCACGAAGGCGGTCAACGCCGGGGACACGAACGCCGACTGCGCCAGCCCGTACGCCCTGGGGCGCACCCATTACACCGGTGACGGTCGCATCTACGTCGACATCGACGACGACGGCCGCGGCGGCACCTGGTACGACCTCGAGGGCTCGAAGCCGATCGGTAGCTGACCTGTCGTAACCGTTATCAGGCGCCCCGCTAGTGCCAGGGGCCGGTCGGCCGCTCGTACTTCGGCGCGAGGGAGCAGCCCCCGCCCGGGTGCCGGCCGGCGCCGGTTGCGCGTCCCGGTCCCGTTGCGCAGGCGGTGGCGGAAGTTGTACCGCGAGGCGTCGGAGCGCGGCGCGCCGCGTACGCCCGGTGCATACGCTGCCGCGCTCCAACAGCCGGTGGTCCGGCGAGAAAAGCCCTGAGGACGGCCGCGGGCGCGGACCATACTGGTGCTTCGTCAGGCCGCCCGCCCGGCACCCTTTCGCGGGCCAACCCTCCCACGCCACCCACCATCCGTGGCTCGCCCCGACGCGATCCTTCTCAGCCGATCCACAGCGGCGTGACCGTTCCCACCCTCACCACGAAAAGGACCCCTGCCATGCGTCGTCTTCGCTCGCTCACCATCGCCGCAGCCGCCCTGGCCACCGCCTTCGCTGCCGCGCCGCTCGCCAACGCGACCCCCTCGGCACCCACCGGCCTGGCCGCCTTCAACTGCACCTCCGGGTACTTCTGCATCTACAGCGACTGGAACGGTGGCGGAACCCGCTGCCAGTGGTCGCAAGCCAGCAAGGCGAACACGGCCGACGACTGCTCCTTCATCCAGCGGGGCCAGAACGTGCGCTCCGTATGGAACAACACCGGACACCGTGTGCAGTACTACACCCAGACCAACTACCACGCACGCGTCGGCTCCACGCCCTCCCACACCGGCGGCAACTTGCAGGGCAGCTACCAAATCCGTTCCTTCAAGCCGCAGTAGGCCAGGACGGCAGTAGGCCAGGAGAGAAACCGGCGCCGGCCGCGGGGTGGCCCCAACACGTCTGCTGCGAGCTCCCGTTGAAGGGGAGCGTACGGAGCAAGTACGGAGCAAGGGGCCGGGACACCGACCAGAGGCGCCCTCTCCCCCGCGCCCGCCAACAGGTCACGACGGCTCGACGTGCGGTTCGGCCTCGTACGCCACTACAGCGCGACGGGTTTCGCTGTCTGCCTCGTCACCGGGGACCGTCCCCAGAACGGGCGGCAGCGTCCCGTCCCGGGCCTGCTTCCGGTAGGACGTGCCCCGGCTGTCGTCGGCGTCCGGCATGGGGCGCAGCGGAAGAAGAGTCGGGGGTCGGGCGCCGCATCCCGGGACTGAAGACGGGCGGATCGTGGCCATCGGCCCTCGGCCATGGGCCACGGCCAGTGGTGCCGGTGGTGCCGTTCCTGCCCGGCAACTCAGCAGGTCCGCAGCCCGCGACGCGGTACCACCGGGTGTCGGCGCGTGCCGGCGAGTGTCGGCGGCGGGGCTCCCTCCGAGCCGGTGGGACGGCCACTCCCGACAGCCCGGCGTGCCGCGCGCCCGGTCACCTCGGCGTATCGAGCTCGTCCCGGGCCTGCACCAAGACCGTCTCCGAAGGGTCCGGACCGGGCGGGGTCGACGTAACATACCGGGAATTGTCCGCACGTCCGTTTGGTCGCCGATATGTCCGCCAAGGTTGCCGGCCCCGCCGCCGCACCCGCCCCACTGCCGGACCGGGCGCCGCCCACTCCGGGCTCATTGTTCTGGCTTCCTGCGCTTCCCCGGTGGTGGCGGCCGTGGGGCGCGATCGCGCTCGACGTGCTGATAGCCATGGGCTGTGCGGGGTTCGACGCACAGTTCCGCACTGCCTTCCCCGAGGGGCACCTACAGAGCCTGCTGCCCAAGGACTGGGCGATGTGGTTCACGGCCGTGGTCGCTCTGCTGCTGGTACTGCGGCGCCGATTCCCCGTGGCGGTCACCGCGCTCATCACCGGCGGTCTCCTCCTGGGCACCGGCTCCGTCCTGGCCACGATGGTGGCGTACTACTCGCTGTCCCGGCACACCCCGCGACTGCGAACGGTGTTCATCGCCGCATCAACGGGCTTGTTGCTCATTCTGGGCGTCGCCGCACTGCATCTGTGGCAGTACGCCCCGCGTCACGGGACGGCCTTCGCGCAGTCGACCGTGCTCATCGTCTTCGCCGGTCTCCTCGCGGTGGTGCTGCCCGTCCTGGCCGGCCTCTACCCGAGGACTCCGCGGCAGCCCTGGTGGTGGGAGCACCGGAGCGCGATGCTGTTCGACATCCTGCTCGTGTTGTTCTTCCCGCTGGCGAATCCGATCGCGCTGGTCAGCGGCCTGAACGGCGCGGAGCGGGACCCGCTGCTGCTACCGGCTCCGGTGGTCGTCATGGTCGTGGTGGTGCAGGGGGTGGCGCTGATCTGGCGGCGGCGGTATCCGGACGCGCTCGCCGCGGCTTCGGTGCTCCTCATCCCGCTCGTACTGCCGTCCTTCAGCATCCTCCCCGTCAGTCTCTACGCGCTGGCGAAGTACGGGGCGTCGCGGCGCAATCTCCTCCTCGGCTCGGGCGCGGCGGCCGTGGTCCTCGTGGCGTGGACCGTGGTCGCCACGGATTTCAACGCCGAGCAGTTCGTGCCCTTCTCGATCTTCCTCGTGGTGCCCTCCGTGGTGGTGCCGGTGCTGTTCGGCATGTACCGGGGGGCCAAGCGGAGTCTGATGGTGACCCTCCAGGACCGGGCGGACCGGCTGGAACGGGAGCAGCATCTGCTGGCCTCGCAGGCCCGGATGGAAGAGCGCACCCGCATCGCCCGGGAAATGCACGATGTGGTCTCCCACCGGGTGAGCCTGATGGTGGTCCACGCCGGGGCACTGGAGGCGGGGGCCGGCGGTACCGGGGTGGCCTCGGACACCGGCAAGCTGATCGGGGACATGGGCCGGCAGGCACTGAACGAGCTGCGGCAGGTGCTCGGGGTGCTGCGCCTGGACGACGGGGACCAACGGGTTCCGCTCTCCCCGCAGCCGACGCCGGACGACATCGCGACCCTCGTGGAGGAGTCACGGGCCGCCGGGATGCGGATCGCCTTCGACGTCATCGGCGAACCGCCGGCTGCGGACTCCACCGTCCAGCCCACCCTGTACCGGGTGATCCAGGAGGGCCTGACCAATGCGCACAAGCACGCGGGCAAGGTGGCGGCCCGGGTGGAGGTGCGGTACCAGAAGGACGCCGTGCGGGTGATCGTGGAGAACGAGGCCCCGGACGGCCCGGTCCCCACCCTGCTGCCGAGCGGCGGCCACGGTCTGGTGGGCCTGGGCGAGCGGGTCACCGTCCTCGGCGGCACCTTCGAGGCCGGACCACTGGAATCCGGCGGCTTCCGGATCACCGCGACGGTTCCCCTTCGGTGAGCGCCGTGCCGCTGCGCTGGGCGGTGCCGCCTCTCCTGGCGGTGCGGCACCGCTGAGCGCCGAGCGGCACCCCTGGTCCCGCCCCCTTCGCCGAGCACCTCCGCGACGTTCCCCTACGAGTACGAGGCGGACGCGTGCGCGGGAGGCACCTCCGCCGCCTCTAGCACGTAAGCGGCACATCCGGAGGAGCGAGCAGTAGCCCGCATCCGCTTGGCCCAAGCCCCGTCACCCCGGACCGGTGAATTCGGTCGATATCGGGCAAGCTTCCAGTATGAGTGCTCAATATCCGGAATCGGATCCACACAACGGACCAGGTCTCGGGCCCGGTGACGGGGTGCCGCCCGAGGAAACGCCCCAGGGCGAGGGCAGCACGGGAGCCGAAACCGGTCCCCGCGACAAACAGACACGGGGTTGGGCCAAAGGCCCGGCCATCGCCCTCGGCATTCTCGTCGTGCTCTGTGCGGCATTCTTCATCGCTTACGCCGTGACCGTGGCGCTGTAACTCTGTGACCGTGGCGCTGTAACTCTCGGTGAACCGAAGCACCGGTGCCCCGGCCATGCGGGCGGCACACGAGCCGGTAGGTGGCGCACGAGCCGGTCGGTGCGGCGCACGAGCCGGTCGGCCGCTGCACCCCAGGACGCGCCCTTCAGGCGTCGCCGATGACCACGCCCTGGTCAGGCACGTTGCGAGCGTTGCCCAGGCGCTGCGAGCGTTACAGCAGACCGGCAATGCTCGGCGGGGCGAATACGTGCCGGGCGCGGTGCTCCAGGACGAGTACGGCCGGCATCTGCCGGCTCTCGTCAGAGGTGCACCTTTCGCAGGACGGATCGATGGCGGGGACGTCCGAAGCATGGTGGGTGGCGATGTGCCGGGCGAGCCGGATCTGGGTGGACACCACCGTGTCGAGGGGGTCGTAGTCCACCCCCGGCTCACCCTCCTCCTGTGCGGCGTTCACCACCTCAGGGGCGTGCTTCATCGCCTTGTACAGCTCGGTGCACTCCTGGCAGCTCCACATCCATGGGGGAGGCAGCGGCCACTCATCGGCACCGGGCACGTCACTGGAATCCATGCCCGTCACCGTAGCGAGCTGCCGGCGCCGCAGGCAGCAGATCAGCCGAATCCCCCCTCCTGAGCAGCATCCTTGGCTGCACACTCATTTCCCGAACAACACACCTATGCCGACGTCACTCCTGCCATGAGCGCCGGAACGTCGGCGAACGCGGCGTCGGCGGGCTGGCCGCAGACCTTGCCCGCCGTTTCGCCGGCGAAGCTGAAGACGCCGACCAGTTCAGGCCCGCGACGTCCCCATATGACGAGGGGGCTGCCGCTGTCGCCGAAGCACATGGTCGTCTCGCCGCCGGATATGTCACGGGCGCAGAAGACCGATGCCTCGTCCACTACGGCGGGCGTCTGGGCGGCGCACTGCGCATGGGTGCGGGCGGTGAGGTCGCCGCGGCGGAGTACGTCACCGCGGATCTCCTTCCCCGGCCGGGAAGGGTCCGGTGCGGCCGTGGTGCCGTGACTGAAGAGGGAGACGGGGGTTCCGGGAAGCGGCCGGTGGTGCGCGATGCGGAGCGGCTTGACGCCTCGGACCGGGGCGCTGAGGCGGATTTCCGCCAGGTCGTAGGCCGCTGAGGAGAGTGCGACGTTGTCGGGGTCCGCAGGGGAGGGCAGCAGTTCGTACCGGGGGTGGGGGGTGACGCTGCGGATGTCGCGTACGGTGCCGGGGTCCTGTGACAGGACCGAGGACCCGATGTGCACCTCCGCCCGCCGGGCGTCCTGTCCATCGAGGCAGTGGGCCGCCGTCAGGACCCGGTCGGGAGCGATCAGGGCGCCACCGCACGAGGCACGTTGCAGCAGCGGAGCATCGCCCTTCACGGCCAGTGTCGCCAGCCACGGGGCCGCGCCGCGCTGCGGCAACTGCGTGCCCCCGGACATGGCGTGCACCGAACCGGCCGCGCTCACACTCAGCGCCACAGCGACCATGACCGCACCGAGCACCGCCCCCGTACGCCTCCGACGACCACGCCATACCTGTCGCCGCTGCGCTTCTTCGCTCACTTCGCTCCCCCGTCTCTCGCACCTCGCCTCGGATGCGATGAGTCGAAATTAGCGGCGGGGACGGTGAAAGTAGTCAGACCGTGGTCGCGTCCATGGTCATACTCCCGGCTGAACGCCCCTGAGCCAGCGTCAGGGTTGCTGCCGAGGGACTCTGCGAGGGACCGCCACGGCGGAGGGAGAACCGCTGGTGGGAGGGGTGGCCAACCAGTAGGGGACCCAGCCCCGCCGCCACTTCAGACCCGCCCCATCTCACTACCACCCCCGGTTCAACCGACAGTGCTGCCGCCGCCCTTCATCTCGCACGACAACCCCTAGCCTGGCCAACTCCTCGCGCATTTCCCGGAGATCCTCGGTCGGACTCTTCTTTTCGAGGAGCCGTGCCCGAGCTTTGAGCAGCGCATCGGCTCCCTGTGGCAGTCCCGGCATGTCCGGCACCCAGCGTCGGAACTCGTCCTTGTAGGGGTCCTCGTCCGCCCAGGCGTAGCCATGCACCCTGAATGCCCCGGCGACACGCTGGGCGCTCACATCGCAGGTCTCACGGGCGAGTTCACCCTCGTCGTTGCCGATCAGCACGAGTTGTCTACCGTCCAGGAACGCCTGGACGACGCGGTCGCGCGCGAACTCCTGGTCTTTGCCCTTCCGGGTAAGGGTGATCCGCTCGGCCGATACGACGACGGAGAGCTCCTCGTACTGGGCGATGAGGCCCACGATCAGCCCCAGGACCGTTCCGGCGGAGATCAGGCCAATGGTGAGCCAGGGCTCCGGAACCGAGGCCAGGAGCTTGGCCGGCCCTTGCATCGGCGCCCAGGGCAACGCCACCAGCCACTCCGCCAGGATCTTGACCAGCCAGCCGGCTCCGGCTCCCAGCAGCGCGAGGACGACGTACACAAGCGCCACCATCCAGGCCGGTTGTGCCAGCACCGTGGTCTTGTCCGTCGGGTGGCGCTGCGCGAGCAGGTCATCCATGGGTGGTGTCCCCCTTCAGCGAGTCTGCGTCGCCGCGGCCGACGGAAGCCGGCGCGGTGCGGCGCAGGAACGGACGCCAATCATAAACCGAGTGCGCGATCTATTATTGGCGCAACGGCGAAGGAGCCGTCCATCAGGTGCAGCGGTCAGTCATAAGGTGAGGCCATGAGGACGATCGATCCGGCGAAACATGCGGCGCGGCGGCAGCACATCGTGAACGCGGCGTGCGAACTGTTCGCCACGCAGGGTTTTGAGCGCACCACAACGGCGCAGATCTGCAAGGCCGCCGGGATGAGCTCGGGGAATGTGTTCCACTACTTCCCCAACAAGCGCGCGATCTTCATCGCCCTCCTCCAGGACGACAAGGAAGAGAAGGCGGAGCGGCTGGCCGCGGCGAAGGCCGGCGCCGACCCGTGGGCCGCCCTCCTGGATGTCGTACGATTCCTGGCCGCACCCGCCGCCGAGCCTCTGGCGCCGCCACTCGTCATGGAGGCCATGCTTCAGGCGCACCGCGACCCCGGGCTCGCGGAACTCCTGAGCCAGGACAACGCCGACGAGCACACCGTGATCACGGAACTGCTCACCAAGGCCGCCGCGGCCGGCCAGATCGACCCCGACTTCGATCCGGGCCACGCCGCCTCGTGGGTGATGGCCCTCATCGCCTCGATGTACACCAGCGCTGCCACCGAGCCGTCCTTCGACCCGGCCGGACAACTGCCCACCCTTGTCCTCATCTTGGAACGGTTCCTGCGCGGCGAGCCCCACAGCCGGACCACCACCGCCTCCCCCTCGCCGATGCCCCACCCGCACCCACCTGCACCACCGAACTCCCCCTGAGCAACCACCTCTTACCCCCACACCGCACCGGTCCACCCACCCCACCACCCACCGAAGGAAGACCCCACCCGTGAAGAAGAGTGCGATAGCCGGCGGCTGCCTCCTGGGCCTCTTCGTGATCGCCTGCGCCTACAACGGCAGCACCGACACCACCGACCCGCTGAGCCTCGCCGAATACCGGAAGATCAAGGCCGGCAGCAGCGAGAAGGCCCTGTTCAACTACACCAATACATGTCGGCAGAACAGCGAGTCCGAGCGCGCCGATGACTACCCGACCACCTGGACGTGCTACGGCGCCGACGGCAGCAGCGCCGTGTTCTTCTATTCCGAGGGCGTGATGTTCAGCAAGTCGCAGACCGGTCTGGTGTGAGGACCGGGCCTGTGTGAGGACCGGGCTGACGTGAGGGCGGTGCGCCGCCCGCCCGGCCACCCCTCCCCCCTCCCCCACCGTGCGCAACAGCCGTGTCATCCAACGGAGTTGGGGCAGTCACGCGCCATGAGACAGCGTCATAAGCCTGCCTTTAGGAAACGCAAAGCACCGTTATGAGGGTAAATCCCGTCGTAAATCGGGCGTCAGGTGATGTCGTACGACAGGTCCGCGTACTCCATGACGCGCCTCCGCGAGATTGCTACGCAAGGTAGTGGCGCTGAAACGGCTGGTAATCGCGCAGGCATTCGGGGTTGCGTCCTTCGTGCAGCGAGCATTTCCGGCCGCGCGCCGGCGGACGACTGGTTGCGAGCGGTGGGCTTCGACCAGACGATTCAGACTCCCGCGTGCCGGTCGGCCGAGTGCCGGCCGAGCGGCATGCCCGTAGGCGAGGAGGTCCTGATGAACGACCAGACTAGTCTCAGCCCGGATGCGGCACGGCAACTCGCGACCACGACCAAGACCAGCCCGCAGATGCGCGGCATCACCCCGCGCTACCTCCTGCGGGCGCTGCCATGGGTGGATGTGGAAGCCGGTGTCTTCCGCGTCAACCGCCGCCGGACCTACGTCCTCGGGGACGATCGCATCAGCATCCACACCGACGGCGGTTCGCCCCGCGTCATCCCGGGCGATCTGCGGGAGTTGCCGTATCTGCGGGATGCCGACGACGCACTGCTCTCCGAACTGGCGGGCTCCTTCACGGAAGTCAGCTTCGAGGCCGGACAGATGCTGGCGCAGGACGGGGATGCGCACGACAAGCTCTGGGTGATCGCCCAGGGCCGCGCCGAGAAGCGGGTGAGCGGCCGCTACGGCGAGGACGCCGTGCTCGAAGTGATCGGCGACGGCCAGTTCTTCGACCTCGACTCCTGGACCCGTTCCGAGCCCCTGCCGTACCGCGTCCGGGCGCTCACCCCCGGTGTGGCGCTGTGTGTCGAGCGCAGTGTGCTGGAAGGGCTGTGTGAACGCGACACGGCCGTACGGGGAGCGATGGATGCCTACCTCTCGGCGGACGGCATGCTGCCGGGCGCCGAGGTACCGGTCGATCTCAGTTCCGGGCACATCGGCGAACCCGACCTTCCCGCGACATTCGTCGACTACGAAGACACGCCCCGCGAGTACCACATGAGCCTCGCCCAGACCGTGCTGCGCGTGCACACCAGGGTTTCCGACCTCTACAACGGGCCCATCGACCAGATCCGGGCCCAGTCCAACCTCACCGCGCACGCACTGCGCGAGCGGCAGGAAGCCTCGCTGCTCAACCACCCGGAGTTCGGTCTCTTCAACAATGTGGCCCCCGGGCAGCGGGTCCAGGCGCGCACCGGTTCCCCGACCCCTGACGATCTGGATGAGCTGCTGACCCGGGTCTGGAAGCAGCCCGGCTACTTCCTCGCGCACCCCAGGGCGATCGCCGCGTTCGGCCGGGAGTGTACGCGTCGGGGTGTGCCCCCGGTCATCGACAACCGGTTCGGCAGTCCGCTGCTGAGCTGGCGCGGTGTCCCGCTGCTCCCCTCCGACAAGGTGCGGTTCTCCGGCAACGCCGGCATCGGTACCACCGAGATCCTGCTGATGCGGGTGGGTGAGGCCGAACAGGGCGTGGTGGGTCTGCGTCCCGCGAAGGTCGAGGACGAGGTGGAACCCGGTCTGTCGATGCGGAACATGGGCGTCGACCAGAAGGGCATCACGTCGTACCTGATGACGGCGTACTTCAATACCGCGGTGCTGGTGGAGGACGCCGTCGCGGTGCTCCAGAACGTCGAGGTCTCCAACTACTATGACTACTCCTGACGTCGTCCGGGGTCTGTGGCCCGGGGCGCCGACTCCGAACCTCCTCGGCGATGGTCTGGTGTCGCCCGATCCAGCCACGGTCCCGGCCTCGGTCCCCGTCACGGATCCGGCCTCGGTCCCGGTCACGGATCCGGCCGTCCCGGCCGCCCACCCCGCACAGTTCACCGGCCTCCCCGGTCAAACGGCCGCCTTCTCACCCGAGTTGGCCCGCCGCGATGTCCCCATCCTGCACCGGACGGTGAACGGGCACCCGCTGGTCTGGCTGGACAACGGGGCCACCACCCAGAAGCCACGCCAGGTGATCGAGGCACTGGCCGGCTTCTACGGATCCGCCAACTCCAATATCCACCGTGGTGCGCACACCATGGCCCGCGAGGCCACCGAGGCGTACGAGGCCGGCCGGTCGGCGGTCGCCCATTTCCTGGGGGCACCGTCACCGGACGACATCGTCTTCGTACGCGGCACCACCGAGGCCATCAACCTCGTCGCCCAGACCTGGGGCCGGGCCAACCTCGGCCCCGGGGACGACATCCTGGTGCCGGTGCTGGAGCACCATTCCAATATCGTCCCCTGGCAGTTGATCGCCCAGCAGACCCGGGCCCGGGTGGTACCCGTACCCCTCCAACCGGACGGGCAGATCGACCTCACCGCGTATGACGATCTGCTCTCCATGCGCACCCAGCTCGTCGCGCTCAGCCAGGCGTCGAATGTGCTCGGCACCGTCCCGCCCGTACGCGAGATGACCGCGCTCGCCCACCGTTACGGGGCCAAGGTCCTGGTGGACGGGGCCCAGGCGGTGGCGCACTTCCCCGTTGATGTGCAGGACCTGGACGCCGACTTCTATGTGTTCTCCGGCCACAAGCTGTACGCCCCCACGGGCATCGGCGCGCTGTACGCGAAGCCGGAGATCCTGCGGGACATGGCGCCGTGGCAGGGCGGCGGCAACATGATCGAGTCGGTCGACTTCACCCGTACCACCTATGCCCCCGTCCCTCACCTGTTGGAGGCCGGCACCGGTCACATCTCCGGCGTGGTCGGTCTGCTGGCCGCCCTGAACTGGCTGACCTCCTTCGACCGCGACGCCATCGCCGCCTACGAGACCTCACTGATGGCGTACGCACAGCAAGCCCTGGCGACGGTCCCGGGACTTGAGTTGCTGGGCTCCGCGCCCGACCGTATCGCCGTACTGACCTTCACCCTGGCCGGCCACGACCCGTCGGAGATCGCCGCCTGGCTGGACCGGGACGGCATCGCCATCCGGGCCGGACACCACTGCGCCCAGCCGGCCCTGGCCCACTACGGCCTGGCGAGTGCGGCCCGGGCCTCGCTCGCGCTCTACAACACGTCCGAGGAGGTGGACAAGCTGGTGGCCTCACTACAGCAGCTGCAACAGGCCGCCTGACGTTCCGTCCGTCCGACGTCGCCGACCGGTCATCGGCCGGCGACGTCGGCGCGGGCGTTTGCGTTCCGGGCGGCGGCTGGTGGCGTCCGGCCGCCGCTGACCGCGCGCTCGGTTCATACTGGGAGCCAGACCGCAAATGAGGGGGAACCGAAGCCATGACGTGGTCGCCGGACGGGGTGGAGCCGCCGCATCGGGTCGAGGACGTGTCGTCGGCCCGCTGGATCGAGGAGAGCGTCGGCGGGTTCGACAGTGGCGTCCACGCCCTGCTGCCGGCCGGGTTCGAGGCGTATGTACGGCTGCTGCATCCCAGCGAGCCGTCGGACGGCCGGTTCGAGCGGTGGGCGGAGGTGGCGCAGCGGTCGGGGCGCGGCCTGCACCCGCTGGCACGCTTCGAGGACGTGGCCGGCCCGGGTGACGAGCCCCCGTGGCAGGGTTCGCTGCCCGCGCCGGTGCTGGCGGCCCTGTGCTCGGTGCTGGCGGCGGAAACCGACACCCCCCGGCAGTGCTTCTTCGGACTCTGGGAAGGGTGGGGCTGGTCCGATGCCGGCGGGCCGATGGTGCAGTTGAGCGGACGTGCCTACACGCTGTACGAGGGGCCGATCGAGGCGGCGCTCGCCACGGGAGACAGGAGTGCGGGGGTCTTCTTTCCGCAGTCGCCGAATCTGTGGTGGCCACGGGACCGGGCCTGGTGCGTCGCCACGGATGTGGATCTGGACTCCACCTACATCGGCGGGTCCGCCCGCCTGGCCGAGCGGCTGGCAGGCGAACCGGGCATCGAAGTGGTTCCGGCAGCGCTCGGCGACCGACTTGGTTGAGCCGGTCGCCGAACGCCTCTCCGGCCCGGCCGGACGCCTGCCCGGCCGACGGGTCAGCGCTTCTTGCAGGCGTTGATGCGGGCCGTCGCGCTGGTGTGCTTCACCTGCTTGGTGTGCGGGGTGTAGCCGGGCGGGAAGGTGACCACGCCGACGGAGTAGCCGGTGTAGTTCTGCCGCTTGATGCAGCGCCGTGCGGCGTTCTGGCTCACCTTGTTCCGACCGCGGTTGACCTTGGCACCGCTCTGCTTGTACAGCGTTCCGTTCTTGTACAGGCCGACACGGAGGGCCAACTGCGCGACCGGCTTGGTGCACTTGATGTCGGCGGTGACGTTCACCATGTGCCGGTTGTCGGCGTGCGCGTGGTGGGAGTAGTGCGGGAGGTGCGTGGTGAGCTTGCAGGTGATCACGTCACCGCTGCGGGCGTCCATGGTGCGTACGGTGGTGGCGCCGGTCGCGGTGTGGGGCCCCGGCCCGGCCGGTGTCGAGGCACCGGCGGTCCCCGCCCCCATGGTCAGTGCCAGCACGCCGGTCAGCGCTCCGGAAAGCAGTGTTCGCTGTACGGTCCTCATGAATCTCCCCCTGTGTAGCGCCCGTTCGGGCGCTTTGCTGATGCACCGTCACCTCTCCGTGGCCGATCCGAGGTCCGGCGCGCGCTGGCCACATGATGGCGCATCAGGGCGACGGTCGCAGGCATATTGCCCATTTGCCGCGGCCGGCGCCGCTCGGCGGGAACGACGCAGTTCACGGCACACGGCACCCTCATCACGAGTCCTGGGTGACCACCGAGCTGTCGTCGACCGCTACTGACCGTCTGAGGCGGCTCGGGCGGTCCGCGGCGCGTGCGGTGAAGATGCCGAGGGCGCAGAGGACGGCGAAGCCGAAGAGCAGCCATCGTGCCGAGCCGAGCATCGACGGGCCGCCCAGGCCGACCAGGACGCCCGCGACCGCCGTGCCGAACGCGGTGGACATCGTCGTCACGGTGGCGATCGCGGCGGCCGCCTGCCGTCCTCCCTCCGGGTCCTGAGCGGCCGACATCGCGGCCACGGACAGGTGCGGGTAGGCGAGCCCGATGCCCGATCCGGCGACGTACAACACCGGCACCCAGATGACCACCCACCAGAGCGACGCGTGCTCGCGCTGGAGCAGGCCCTGGACGAGGAAGCCGAGGGCGAGCAACACCGGGCCGGTGGTGCGCAGTCGGCGTACGGTGCGCTTCCGGACGGCCGATGAGGCGGCGATCTGGGTCAGCGACCAGCCGAGGGAGACCACCGCTCCGAAGAAGCCGGCCGCGAGTGGGGGCAGCCCGGCGAGGCGTTGGCCGAACAGCGGGAGGAAGGACTCGACAGCGACGCCGAAGGACAGCAGCCCGAGCGTCAGATAGACCCACTTCAGCGCGGAACCCGCCTGGTAGGTCGCGCCGGGAAAGACCCGGCGCGCGCTGCGCCGCTCATGGGCGACGAATCCGGCGACCAGCAGCAGCGCCATCGCGATGCCCGCTGCCCTCGCCATGGTGTCGTGCAGGATTCCGGCCACGCTGACGGCCGCCGTGGCGGCCATGACCAGCGCCAGGGACCCGGCCGGTACGGGAGCCGCCGCATTGCCGCGTTCCCCTCGGGGCAGCACCCGGGGCACGGCCGCGAGGCACACCGCGGCGGCCCCTGCCATCAGGACGAACGCCAGGCGCCACGAGCCGACTTGGGCGAACAGGCCACCGAGCGCGGGGCCGGCGAAGTTTCCGACGCCGTACATCGCCGACATCAGCGCGTTGCCACGGGTCCAGAGCCGCCGGGGCAGGACCGAGCGGATGACGGCGAAGCCCAGCCCGGACAACAACCCGGCGCCAAGGCCCTGAAGGCACCGGCCCACCAGCAACACCGGCATCGCCGGGCTCGCCGCACAAACCAGTGAGCCCCCCGTGAACAGGGCGAACCCGAGGAGATAGGCACCGGCATTCCCCCAGCGTGCGAGGAACCGGCTGACGAGCGTCGTCGCGATCACCATGGCGACGAGGTAGAGCGTCATGTTCCACGCGTAGAAGCTCTCACCGCCGATCTCGGCCACCGCGGTGGGCAGCAGGCTCGACGCCAGATAGATATTGACCGCGCCGACGAGCACGCCGGCGGCCAGCACGACCGCGGCGCCCCGATGCTCCGGGCCGAGCAGCTCCCGCCAGCGGGGCGGGGCAGGGGCCGGTTCGGACGTGGCGCGATCATCTGCACCAGCGTGATCGTCTCGGGTGGGGCATCGACGGTGGCCGGCTTCCCCGATGCTGTCGAGGGGCGCCAACGCAGGGCGCGGGCCTGGGTGTGCGCTGTTGTCGGGAGGCATGACTTCCAGCGTTCCACTGAACCGGGCCCGGAGACTTCGGGCCGGATCCGGCCCACGGTGCCGGGACCAGGGGGCGGACAACCCTCAAGTCGCGGGTGAACCCCCGGGACCGGCCCCGGCCGAGGTCAGCCGGTGGTCTCCCGCTGCCGGCGCCACTCGGGAGCCAGGACCGACCAGACCTCCATATCGTGGCGTACGCCGCGGTGCGGATAGCTCTCCCGCTGCACTCCTTCGCGCACCATGCCGAGCCGCTTGGCGACATTGAGGCTCGGGGTGTTGGCCGAGGACGCGATCCACTCCACGCGGTGGATCCCGCGCTGGTCGACGGCCCAGTCGATGAGTATCCGGATCGCGCGGGTGATCAGCCCCCGCCCGACGGCCGCCTCCTCCAGCCAGCAGCCGACCTCGCAGGTGCCGGAGGTGAGGTCGAACGTCCGGAACAGGACGCCGCCGACGAGCACGCCGTCACTCCAGATGCCGTAGAGGCGGCCGCTGTCGGCGGCCGCCTTGTCCGCGTACATCTGGAGGAACGCCGTGGCGGACGCGAGGTCGGTGGTGTGGTCCGGCAGTGCGATATACCGGCCGATGAACTCACGGCCGCGGTCCATGTGCGCGAGGTACTCCCCGGCATGCCACGGCTCCAGCGGGCGCAGCTCGGCACCCTCGACACCCAGCGATATCGCAAACACCCGGTTCCCCCGTCCGACACGGCTCCTGCGCACCGGCTCTCCTGCTGCACCGACCCGGCACGAGCGGCGCCGGCTCTCCGCCGCTCGTGCACCGCGGCCGAAATAGTCCCACACCGGTGCGGCCCCGGGCCTGCCCTTTAGACGGGCGCTCAGTCGGCGCTCAGCTCGGCCATCAGCCGGACGGTCACCGGCACGGGTACGCCGTGCCGCTCGGCCGCGCGGAGCAAGGCGCCGCCGATCGCATCGAGCTCCAGCGGCCGGCCGGCCTCCGCGTCACGCTGCATGGACGACTTGCTGCCGGCCGGGAACGCGTCGTACCGCGCCAGGGCCTTCGCGGCCTCGGCCGGCGCGCCGCAGGCGCTGCTCACGGCGGCGGCTTCTTCGGCGAGGGCCACCAGTTCCTCGCGTCGCCGGGTGCGCACCTCACCGATGGTGCCGCCGTACCGGGTGGTGAGCAGGGCGAACGGGGCGAGGAAGGCCAGCTTGGCCCAGAGCGCGGCGGTCTCGTCCCCGACCGCCCGCGTGCGTACCCCGGCGTCCTCCAGCAGCGCGGCCGTCGGGGCGAGGCGTTCGTGCGCTCCGGACAGCTCGATCTCCGTGAACGGGCTGCCGTGCTCGATGGTGCCGGGTGCGGTGCGGGTCGACTCGACGCGGATGATGCCCGGCGCGACGCGCTCGGCGCCGTAGCGGTCGCGCAGCACGGCCGGATGCTCGATGCCGTTGAGCAGCGGCACCACCATGCCCTCGCCCAGGACGCCGGGCGGGATCCGCTCCAGCGCGGACTCCAGAGCGGTGTGTTTGACGGTGATCAGGCACAGATCGACCGGCTCCCGCAGTTCGGTGTCCGCCTCGACCGTCGCGGTGAAGTCGCCGAACTGGCCGCTGCGTACCCGGATGCCGTCCTGGCGCAGGGCCCGGGTCGTCGCGTCCCCGGCCACACAGATCACCCGGTGTCCTGCCCGGGACAGCAGGGCGGCGAGGAGACCGCCGACCCCGCCCGGGCCCAGCACCGCCACGGTCCACGGTCGGGATGCGGGCCCGTCGGGGAGCGGAGCGGCGCTGAGCTCCGTGTGGCAGTCCGTCCACGCCGGCCGGCTCAGGAGCGGTCGAAGGCGGGTGAACAGGGTGAGCAGCTCGGCGCCGGAGGCTTTCCGGAAGTCGGGGTCGATACGGGCGATATCGAGTTCGTTCGCGGCCGACAGCTCGGCGAAGTCCCGGCGCGGTCCGAGGTCCGGTGTGAAGGTGCGGCCGGTGAAACGGTCCCGGAAGGCGGCGTCGGGGTCCGCGAGGGTGGGGTAGGAGGCACGCCGGTCGCAGGCGGCGTAGAAGTACACCAGTGCCTCCGCCTCGGCGCCGATCACCGCCGCCAGCTCCGCGCGCCGGCCGAGCGGCAGGAGGGACGTGGGAAAACCGTCGGTGCCGTAGAACGCGTGGCACAGGCCCGCCAGTTGTACGGCGGGGCGGGCGCCCCAGGCGGCGAGCTGTTCCTGTACGCGGCGAAGGTGCGCGAGCAGGCCGCCACCGGGGTGCGCGATCGTCTCGGCACCCAACTCGCGGAGCAGCGCGAGGGCTTGGGGTCCGGCGGAAAGAGGTACGAACATGGAATCGGGCTCCTTTCGGACGTGACGGGTCGGCACCTGCCCGGTGCTCCCCGCTTCCCGGCGGACGGTTCCGTCCGGTGCGGAGAGCGGCACGGTTGCCGCCCTTGGGCCCTGCGCTGATCTTCGAGGCGGCCGGGGGGCGTGTCAATCCTCGGGTTTTCGGCGAGGGCGGTGACGGATGCCGCCGGCCGGCGTTCCCGTCGGGCGCCGGGGGCCTGGTCTCGACCGCCGACGACTGGCACGCCTTCGCCCGGATGCTGCAACGGCCGCGCATCTCACCGCCTCCACCGGCACCGTCACCCTCCTGCTCAGCCAGCTGGAACTGGCCGGGCCGTCGGCGCCCGCCCTGATGCGGGACTTCTGGCGGTGTGCGGTCGAGGAGTGAGGAGCGGGAGTCGGAGGCCCGGGCCGCTGCTGCGTTCGCGCCTTCCTGACTACGGAACCGGGTGGACGCAGCGGAATGCGGAGACCTCAGGTCCTGATGTGCAGTCAGCCGAACATGTTCGCGTAGGGGTCGGGTTCACCGGTGAGGGGGTCCAGGCCCGCGTGGAATCGGCGTTCCTGCTCCCGGACGTGGACGAAGGTCCCCACACGCCCCCACAGCGACAGGTCGCTCAGCGGACACTCGTCGAACTCGGCGGTCATGAGCCGGCGGAGGAATTCCGCCATGCCGCACTCAAACAGCGCCCAGTGCGGTGATCCGTGACGGCGCCACACCACCACTGGCCACAGGTCCGGGTCCGAGCCGGTCATCAGCCAGCCCAGCTCGTTTGCGTTGCACCCGCTCCCCCAGGGGAGCACCCGGTCCGCATCCAGTGCGATCCCAGGTACGCCCCCATCCATGTCCCACAGATGTCGAAGGTCCGCGGTGAGGTCGGAGATCGATGTCTGCCGGCCGTCGCCGGTCGGCAGGGGCGAAAGGATGCTCAGAAGCTCAGCAGTCCCTGCGGGCAACTGTCCACGCCGTGCGGCCAGTCGCGCCATGGTGCTGGGTGAGGCGGACTACGGCCGGGACGCGCGAGCGGCGGCAGAGGTCCTGCTCGAACGCGCTCTAACGGGCACGAGCTGACGGGGAAGGCGGCGGCGCTGGACAAGGGGTGCTGCCGGAAGCCTCATCCGCCCGCCGGGCCCGTTGCCTGCCGCAGCTGCCGGACCACCGTCCCCAGTACACGCTCGGCGGGGTAGAACCCGAAGTGCCGTGAATCCACGCTGTGGTGGGGGTTGTCGCCGAGCAGCACCAGGCTGCCGTCCGGTACCCGGGGCGGCCCGGGGAGTTCGAGGAACGACGTGGACAGCATGGCCGCCGGCACCGGGTCACCGGGGAGGGCCGCCACCCGCTTGATCAGCCACTGGCGCCGGCCCACCGTCCTGGCTCCGGCGGTGGCGGGCAACGGTCCGCTCGGCCACCGGGTGCGGAGGGCGGGCCGTTCCACGACGAGGACCTGACCGCGGGTGAGGCGGGTGGTGCGGCGGACGAGCACCCGGTCGCCGTCCAGGTAGGCGGGGGCCATGCTCACGCCCCGTACGGTCACGACCGCAAGGCGGTGGCTCAGGAGGACGGCGGTCGTGGGCACCAGTCCGGCGAGGCCGAGCAGGGCGGCGGCCGTCGCGGGCCTCATGACTGCCGTCCGTCATGGGCCGGCGCGGTGTCGCGGTAGCCGGCGGCCTGGAGCGCGAACAGCCGGGCGTACTCTCCGCCTGCCGCCATCAGCGCGTCATGGCTGCCGAGCTCCGCGACGCGGCCCTCGCGCAGCACGGCGATCGCGTCCGCTTCCCGCACCGCGCCCAGCCGGTGCGAGATCAACAGGCTGGTGCGTCCGCTGCGGTGGTGCTTCAGCGAGGAGTGGATCTCGGTCTCGGCCTCGGCGTCCAGGCCCGACGAGGGTTCGTCCAGGATCATCAGGTCCCGGCGGTCCCGCAGGAAGGCACGGGCCAGGGCGAGCCGTTGCCACTGGCCTCCGGAGAGGACGACGCCGGTTTCGGGGTCGTCCCGGTCCGTTCCGGCGAAGAAGATGCGGGACAGCAGGGTGTCGTATCCGTGGGGCAGGGCGGCCAGTTGGGGGGCGATCCCCGCGCGGGCCGCCGCCGCGGCGACCCGCGCGTGGTCGGGCCGCGCGGCGATGTCGCCGAGCGCGATGTTCTCGGTCGCGGTCATGTCGTAGTTCATGTAGTCCTGGAACACCGCGCCGAGGCGGCTGCGGAGTTCGGCCGGATCGGTGTCGCGGAGGTCGACGCCGTCCCACAGCACGGCTCCCCGCGTCGGATCGTAGAAGCGGCACAGCAGCTTGATCAGGGTCGATTTTCCGGCGCCGTTGAGGCCGACGAGGGCGAGCGAGGTGCCGTGCGGGAGGAACAGGTCGATGCCGCGAAGCACCCAGGGGTGGTCGTCCGAGTAGCGGAACCATACGTCTTTGAGCTCGATGCCGTGCCGTAGTGCGGGGAGCGTCCGGGGTTCCCGGGGTACGGGCAGGTCCGGGCCGGCCTCGACCACGGCGGTGTAGTGGCCGAACAGCAGCAGTGCCTGATGGGTCCGGGCGAAGGCGGTGGCGAGCGAGGCGAGCGCGCCCTGCACCCCGACGATGGCGGCGACGAAGACCGTGACATCGCCGACGGAGAGCCGGCCTGCTCTGGCCGCCGCCACCGCCCAGAGCAAGCCGCCCCCGGAGACCAGTGCCGCGAGCAGTCCCAGTGCGGTCTGTACCCGTGCCTCCCGCAGGTCGAGGCCGCGGCGTGCCGTGTTCACGGCCCGCCGGTCGGCGACCATACGTCCGCGCAGAAAGGCGCCGGTGCCGAACAGCCGTACCTCTTTCGCCGCTTCCATCCGCGACAGCAGCGTGCTGTAGAAGAACTCGCGGCGCTCCACGGGGCCCAGGTCCCACGCCAGGCGGGCCCGCAGCCGCGACAGCCACAGCTCGGCGGCCAGCACCGGCACCGCGGCGGCCGCGACCAGGAGTGTCATCAGCGGGCTGAGGACGAACAGCGAACCGAGGAAGCCGGTGACGGTGAGGACGGAGCCGGTGACGGTGAGCACCGCGTCGAGCACCTGGCCCGGTGAGGCCCCGCCGGACTGCTGGGCGAGCCGCAGCCGGTCCAGGAACGCGGGGTCTTCGAGACGGCGCAGACCGACGAGGCCGTCCACCGCCCGGTAGAGGCGTTCCTGCGCGGTGACGGCGACTTCCCTGCCCAGCTGTGCCCGCAGGTACTGGGCGGCCTCGCCCGTCAGCACCAGGGCGACCCCGGCCGCCGCGAGCCCCGCCGCGGGCCGGAGGACCTGCGAGAGCGGCGCGGCCTCGGCCAACGCGTCCAGGACGAGCTTGGTCAGCCATGCCGTCGCCACCGGCAGCACACCGGCGGCCAGGGTGAGGACGGCGTAGCCGGTGAGCAGGACGGGCGCCGCCGCCGCGACCAGGGTGCAGGCCGACCGGGCCAGACGGAGCGGAGCGGCCTCGTCCGGTGCGGACTGCGGGGGTGTGTCCGGTACGGGACCGGGCGCCGCGGGCTTCGGTAGGGACTTCATACGGCCATCGCCGTCGGGCGCGTCAGGTCCACGGCGTTGGAGGTGACCACCGGGCGGCCCTCGGCGTCGGGGCCGGTCCGCAGCAGCGTGGGGTACGCGTGCACGCCGAAGGCTCTGCTCAGCGCGCCGTTGGGCTCCTCGACCACCACTTGGGCGACCGGGCCGAGCGGTGCGGCGAACGCGGCGGCCTCCCCCGGCTCACCGACGACGACGGCCAGGACACGGCGGCGCCCGCCGGGCAGCGAGCGCGCGTGGGCCACGAACCCCGGCAGCTTTTCGACGCAGGGGGCGCAGCCGGGCGAGAGAAACGCCACCAGCAGATCCTCGGTCAGTGACGCCCGGGTCAGGGGCTCACCGGCCTCGGTCACGGTCTCGAACTCGGCGATCGGCGTGCCGACTTCGATGTCGGCGGACGGGGCGCCCCGGCGGCCGGCCAGCAACGCGCTGTGTTCACGCAGCCGTTTGACCACCCCCAGGACGAGGACCAGGTTGAGCGCACCGAGCGCTCCGACGAGTACGACCGCGGCGGTCAGGAAGGGCATCACGGCTCCGGATTCATCGTCGTAGTGGCGTCATCGGCTGGAACAGGGCGAGCAGTTCGTCGAGGGCGGCCACAAGCGCACCGAGGACGAGGCCGGCCGCTGCCGCCACCAATACCCCTGCCGGGTGGCCGTCCGGCGCGGCGACGGCCGTGGTGGTCGCGCCCAGGACGGCGAGCACGGCGAGCAGCAGATTGCGCAGGAGGTGGTGCGGCCCCAGCGGCGTCGTGGAGGCGCCGAAGCAGCGGCAGGCAGTCCGGGCACCGCGGCGCAGCCCGCGCGCGATACCGGCGGTGAAGACCAGCAGCAGGGTGGTGGCCAGCCCGAAGCCCGCCACCGCCGTCACCCGGCCGGGTACCGCCAGGGCCAGTACCACGCCCGCTTCACCGGCGACGACGAGCACCGCGACCGGCCGCAGATACGCCCGGGGCACCGCCCGCAGTTCGCGCAGTGACCGTTCGAAGCCGCCGAACCCACCGCGGACCACCGTCTTCCCGCACAGTGCGAGCAAAAAGACCACACCGACCAGGCACTTCAGACCGGTCATCAGGTAGACCATGACGTCCCTCCGGGAGCGGGAGTTCCTGGGACCGGCCCGGCGGCCGGCCCCAGGAAAACGGCGCGTGGTCGGTCAGTTCCAGTCGCCGGGCGTGCAGTTGTCGCAGTACCCGAAGATCCAGTCACCGTTGGTACCGTCCGAGCACGCCAGCCGGTACTTCCACCACGTGTGGCCGGTCGCGTTACATCCGCTGGTGCCCCGTACGCACAGGTACTGGTAGTCGCACGAGGTGCTGGATGCCTCGGCTGCCACCTTCGGCACGATGCGTTCGAGGAGTCTGCTCCCCAGTGTCTCCATCCTTGCGAACATGAATGCTCCAAGTTCTGCTCGGCCCACGACTCCGCGTCGTGGTGCATGAAGGGTGTGCGGGACCGGCTTTGGTGCGCCCGGCTGACGGATTCGGACGTCCTGCGTCGGTGCCCGGACATGACGATGCCGAGAAGAGCGGCGGATCGCGTTGACTATCCGTGCGGAGCGCTTGTCGATTCGCGCACGGCGCCGCGGAGGGCGTGTTCCCGGTAGTCGCGGGGCGGCATGCCGTAGGCCGCGCGGAAGGCTCGGCTGAAGTGCGCGGGATCGATGAAGCCCCACCGGGCGGCGATGGCGTGGATGGGGCGCAGCCGGAGGTGGGGGGTGGCGAGGTCGCGGCGGCAGCGTTCCAGGCGGCGTCCTCGTATCCAGGCCGCGGCGGTGGTGCCTTCCTCGGCGAACAGCTGGTGTACGTAGCGGACCGATATCCCGTGGACGGCGGCGATCGTGGCCGGGGACAAGGAGGGGTCGCCGAGGTTCCGGCGGATGAAGTCGCGGATCCGCACCTGTAAGGCACGTCGCCGGGATTCCGGGGTCATCGTGTCCTCGGCGTCCAGGAAGCCGCCGAGTGCCGCGGCGAGGAGATCGGCGGTGACCGAACGCAGGGTGGCGATATCGGCGGGAGTGAACTCATCGGCCCGGGTGTGGACTTCGGCGAGCCAGCGCCAGAGCACCCCGCTCATTCCCTGGCAGCCGCATATCGGGCGAGCGGCCACCCGCTGGACGGTTTTCCATGGCAGTGGCAGCAGTTCCCGGGGCAGCTGAATGATCATCGCGGCGTAGTTCTCCGCCCCGCCGTACAACCGCCCACGAAACGGCAGTCCGCTGTCCACGAGTACCAGCTGCCCCTGCCGGAGGGACATATTCCGCTCGCCCTGGGAAACGTCACCGGTACCGCTGAGGACACAATTGACTTGATAGAATTCCTGGTCGCTCTGCTGCCGTATGAGCTTCGGAGTCCGCACGACCTCCAGGCTCGGGAAGGTCATCGTGGATATCTGGGTGTCCCCCATGTCCAGCACCCGCATCGTCGCACGGAAGTCGTCTTCGTGGTCGCTGCGGATCCAGTTGCGCATATGTGAGTGAACGGCGAATTCCTCCCACAGCTCGAATCTGTCCTGCGCAGCCACCATCTCGGTGCTGAAGTTGTTCACCAGCATCGTTCCCCCGCCTCTCCGTGCTGGCCCCGGCCGTCGTGGCCCGAGTATGTGGGGAACGGTCCGGAACGGCCGAGTAGAAGACCAGCCGTTCTGCGAATGAGGGATGATCCGCTCAAGAAAGAGCGTTAAGCGTCGCCCGCTGCGGAGCCGCCTTTGCGGCCCCGCAGCAAACGCTCAGGGGAGAGAGTCCGCCGCCCGCCCGCCGCGCTTTCCGCGATCGATATCGGCGACGAGGGGGGCTACGGGTGAGGGAATTCCGGTTCGGGCGCCGCCGCCGGCGGTGGGCCTGACCGGGCCGGGCCGGACCGCGCGCTCAGTGGACCGGCGCGCCGAACCACTTGGGCAGCTCGCCGAGCAGCTCCTGCTGGTCCTCACCGGCCCACGCCACATGCCCGTCCGGCCGCAGCAGGACCGCGGGCACGTCCAGTTCCTCGCTGCTGTCGACGACGTGGTCGACGCGATCCGCCCAGCCCGTCACCGAGAGCCGGCCGCTCTGGTCGAGCAGCAGTCCGCGGCCGTCGTGCATCAGCTCGTAGAGGCGCCCTCGCTTCAGCGCCAGGTCCCGCATCCGCCTGCCGAGCAGGTCATGGCCCTCGCCGAAGTCGTAGCGGACGCCGACCGCGGTGATCATCTCGGTCACATACCGGTTCACCTCCTCGAAGTCCATCAGCTTCGCGAAGAGCTCCCGCAGCGCGGTCGCCCCCGGGTCGGTCCCCAGCAGCGTGATCTGCGCGCGGGTGTTGTCCAGCACGGCGGCGCCCACCGGGTGCCGTTCGGCGTGATAGCTGTCCAGCAGCCCCTCCGGCGCCCAGCCGTTGACCGCGGCGGCCAGCTTCCAGCCGAGGTTGAAGGCGTCCTGCACACCGAGGTTGAGCCCCTGCCCACCGGTCGGCGGGTGGATGTGCGCCGCATCGCCGGCCAGCAGCGCCCGGCCGGCCCGGTAGCGCTCGGCCTGCCGGGTGGCATCGCCGAACCGGGACAGCCAGCGCGGCGAGTGCACCCCGAAATCGGTCCCCGCGACGGCCCGCAGCTGCCGCTGGAACTCCTCCAGGGTCGGCGCGGCCGTACGGTCCTCGGCCACACCGTCGGCGGGCACGATGATGCGGTACACCCCGGCTTTCCCGTCCACGTCGGGAACGGCGCCGAACCGCAGCTGGGTCTTGCGGACTTCCTCGACGACGGCGGCGATCGTCGCCGGATCCTCGGCCGCTTCCATGTCGCCCAGCATCGTCTCGACCTTGGCGGGCTCGCCGGGGAAGCCGATGCCGAGCAGCTTGCGCACCGCACTGCGGCCGCCGTCACACCCGACGAGATACCGCGTACGCAGCTGCGTACCGTCCGCCAGCTCGACGGTCACCCCGTCCTCGTCCTGGCTCAGCCCCACCACTTCGCAGCCGCGCCGGATCTCGGCACCGAGTTCGACGGCACGCTCGTTGAGCAGCCGCTCGGTGACCGCCTGCGGGGTGGCCAGGCCGTACGGGTGCGCCGTGTCCAGCCGCTCCGGCCACGGCTTCATGATGCCGCCGAAGAGGCCGCCGACCTGGAACTTCTCACTGACCGCGAGGAACCGGTCCAGCAGGCCGCGCTGGTCCATCAGCTCGACGCTGCGCGCATGCAGGCCGCGCCCGCGGGACTGCTCGGTCGGCTCGGCCAACTTCTCCAGCACGACCACCCGCACCCCGTGCAGCCGCAACTCGCCGGCCAGCATCAAGCCGGTCGGTCCGCCGCCGACCACGATCACGTCACTCATCAAAAACGCCCGTTCACCGAGAAGGAATTCCGGCCAGCCGCTCCGGGCCATCCGGGATTCCCCAAGGCACACGCACTTGGGGAATCCCCGATTTCCGCGGGTTCTGGCTTCGAGCGCAGATTCTGACGCACCACGGGGGCCTTGCCGCAAGGCCCCCCATGCGCTATACATTAAGAGTGGCAAGGAGTGGATTACCTCCTTGCCTTTGTTTTTTGTCCTCCGGGTGGACGGACAACAGCGAGCGGCGAGAGAACGCACCGCTGCCCCTCCGCGCCTGACAGCCCGCGGGAGACGGGCCGTCAGGCGTTGCGGCATATCAGATATTGGGGGCCGCGACTCGGGTGTAGACCGCCGGTGCGCTGGTGCCGCCGGGGGTGGTGACGGTGACATTGACCGGGCCGGCGGCGCCGGCGGGGATGTCGGCGACGAGATGGGTGTCGGAGACGACGGTGAAGCCGGTGGGCGCGCCGCCGACGAGCACCGTGGTCGTCTGGGCGAAGTTGCTGCCGGTGAGGGTGGCGGTGCTGCCACCGGAGGTGGACCCCTGGTTCGGCACCAGCGTCGTGATGCTGGGCGCCGCCAGGTAGGTGTAGGAGACCGGGTTGCTGGTCCCGCCCACAGTGGTGACGGTGACATTCGACGGACCGGCGGCTCCCGCCGGGACCACGGCGGTGATCTGGGTGTCGGAGACGACGGTGAAGGACGTCGCCGGTGTGGCCCCGAAGCGCACCGCGGTGGCCTCGATGAGGTTGGTACCGGTGAGGGTGACGGTGTTGCCGCCCGAGAGCGGGCCGGAGAGCGGGATGACGGCGGCGAGCACCGGGGGGCTGACGTAGAAGTAGGACTTCGGGAGGGTGCTGGTGCCGCCGGGGGTGGTGACGGTGACATCGACCGGTCCGGCGGTGGCGGCCGGAACCACGGCGGTGATCTGGGTCGGGGAGAGCACCGTCACGGAGGTCGCCGGGGCGCCGCCGAAGGTGACCGAGGTGGCGCCGGTGAGGTTGGTGCCGGTGAGGGTGACGGTGTTCCCGCCCGAGGTGCTCCCCTGGTGGGGACTGATGCTGCTCAGCGTGGGGGCGCCGGAGTAGGTGTAGGAGAGGCCGTTGCTGGTGCCCCCGGGGGTCGTGACGGTGATCTGTACGGTGCCGGTCCCGGGCGGGGCGACGGCGGTGACGTGGGTGTCGGAGACGACGGTGAAGGAGGTTGCCGGTGTGGCCCCGAACCGCACCGCGGTGGTGGTGGCCAGGCCGGTGCCGGTGAGGGTGACCGTCGTGCCGCCCGCGGCCGGGCCGGAGTTGGGGCTGACCGAGGTCAGGACCGGCACGGACGCGGAAACGTAGGTGAACGACACCCCATTACTCGTCCCCCCAGGCGTCGTCACCGTCACCGCGACAGTCCCCGAACCCGCCGGCGCCGTCGCCGTGATCTGCGCACTCGAATTCACCGTGAACGACGCCGACACACCACCGAACCGCACCGCCGTCGCACCCGAAAACCCCGAACCCGACAACGTCACCACCGTCCCACCCGACGCCGGACCGGAGTTGGGACTCACCGAAGTGAGGCTCGGCACGGGCGCGGTGACATAGGTGTAGGTGACGAACTGGTTGCTGGTGCCGCTGGGGGTGGTCACGGTGACCTGCACCGTTCCGCTGCCGACCGGGCTGAAGGCGGTGATCTGGGTGTCGGAGTTGACGGTGAAGGACGCCGCGTGGGTGGCGCCGAAGCGGACGGCGGTGGCTCCGGTGAAGCCGGTGCCGGTCACCGTCACCGCCGTGCCACCCGCGGTCGAACCGGACGTGGGAGAGACGGATGTGACGGTGGGCGAGGCCGCCAGGGACGGCGCGGCGGAGGAGGTGGGCGAGTGTGCGGAGGGATTCACGGCCATGGTCCTTCGTGGGCGTGAGCCCCGGCCGGCCCCGTGGAGAGGCACCGGGCCGAGGCTCATCAAGGGAAGTGGGGTAGAGCCCGGGCAGGGAGGGGCGCCCCCTGTCCGGGCAGGTTGTCCGCGCGCCTGATCACACGAACCAGGCCGTCGGGGCTCGCGGTCCGGTCAGATGCCGGGCCCGGCGAGGTAGGTGAAGGCGCCAGCAGCGAAGGCGCTGCCGCCGCTGGTGGTCAGGGTGACATCAGCGGTACCGGGAGCTCCGTCAGGCGTGGGCGGGGTGACGACGGAGACGCTGGTGTCACTGATGACGGAGAACGGTGCGAGCGTGGCGCCGAAGGCTACCGACTGAGTGGTGGCGAGGTTGGTGCCCGTGATGGTCACCGCGGTACCGCCGGACGCCGGGCCGGAAGTGGGGTTCAGCGTGCCGATCGTGGGCGCGTCGACGTAGGTGTACGACAGACCGTTGTTGGTGCCGCCCGCAGTGGTCACCGAGACGCTTACCGGCCCGGGCGCCGTCCCCGCCGGTACGGTGACGGTCAGCTGGCTGTCGTTCACCACGGTCGGAGTCGCGGCGTTGGTGCCGAAGTTGACCGCGGTGGCGGTGCTGAGACCGGTGCCATTGATGGTGACGGTGTTGCCGCCCCCGGTGACGCCGGTCACCGGGGAAATGCTGGACTTGAACGGCGCGCTGACGTAGAAGAACTGAAGCGGGTTGCTGGTACCGCCGGGGGTGGTCACCGTCACCGGTACGGTGCCCGTGCCGGAGGGCGATGTCACGGTGACCGAGGTGGCGGTGTTGGCGGTGATGGTGGCGTTCTTCGTGCCGAACTTCACGGCCGTGGCGCCACCGAGGTTGGTGCCGGTGATGACGACCGTGGTGCCGCCGCCGGTCGATCCCTGGTTGGGGGAGATGGGCATGGTGATGCTCCTTTGACGAGATGTGTGAGAGGGGGTGCTGAACCGGAACCGGATGGCCGCGCGCGCCGTCGTCGGTCGAGGTGTTACGTGGTGGAGCAGTCGGCCGAGACCTCGGCCGGGACCGTCAGGTGCAGCCCATGACGCTGCCTGACGGAGCACAGTTGTCCGGGGTGTTGTCGCGCACCGACGTGCCCAGCAATGTCACCCCGCCCGAGTTGACGTAGATGCCGCCCCCGCTGGAGGTGGCTTCGTTACCAGTGACGGAGCTGGTGGTCAGCGTGATGCTGCCGTTGTCGTTGTAGATGCCGCCCCCGGCGATGGCGGAGTTGCCGGTGACGGCACTGGAGAGCATCGAGACCGTGCCACCCAGGTTCGAGAGGCCGCCTCCCGGATACGGAGAGACCGCGCTGCCACCCGCGGATGGTGTGAGACCCACCGCGCTCAACTGGCCCTTGGTGCCCGGCACGTTCGCGGCACCCTCCACCTGAAGAATCCGGAAGGCCGGCGCGCCAGGAGCGCGGGTGATGGTGACTCCCATACCCAGCAGGGTGATCGGGGTGGTGATCGGCGGCAGTCCCACCGCCCCGTGGGGCGAGGTCCCGTGAGCGCTGGTGAGCTGGTAGGTGCAGAACGGAAAGAGGGCCAGGGTTTCCCCGTCGGCCGCGTTGGCCGAGTTGATCGCGTTCACCAGCGAGGTCTCGCTGCACAGGACCGGAACCTGGGCGTGTGCCTTGGTCGGAGCCGCGGCCATCGCCACGGTCAGTCCCAGGGTCAGCGCACAGATCCCGAGGAGGGATCGCAACGTGCGGACAGTTCGCATGACGCCCACAGAAAGAGGTGACGTGAGCTACCGCACCAGTCGGTGCCCGCGACGGGGCACCGAGTGGTGGATGCACTTCCTCAAGCGTGGGAGGGCGCCTGCCGCGGATGCCAGGGCCGCATCGCCGCCTGCACTCTCAATCGGGAGTAAGGGCAGGCGAGTTGCCACTCCCCCGAGAGGAATGGGCAGCCCACCGGTTTGGAATATGACCAGTTATCCATTGGGATGAGCACAGCTGCAAGCGCCTTGACGCCCCCTCACTCAAATGGCAGAGCGCGTACCGAAGGCGCCGCAAAACCACCGGCGCTGCCCTCGACTCGCCCCGGTCCTGACACACCGAGTGCGCACCGGCCCACCGACTGCCGCCCCGAGCGACCGGCGCCAACTACCGCTGAATGCCCCCTCCTTGATCGGCTGCCCCGATACGGTGTCCGGATGACCGCTACCTGGAACGCCGCCGACCCCGGAGTCCTGGAGCTCCCTTCCGGGCGTCTGATCCGAGGCCGGGGCCTCCGCCGGCCGCTGCCGGACGGCCCGGCGCCGGACTTCGCCGTCTATCTCCTCGGCAAGCAGCCACCCGAGGTCCCCTGGGAATCCCAGTGGCTGCGCTGGCCCGACTTCCGGCTGCCCAGCAGTCACCCCGAGGCCCAAGCCGCGCTCCGTGCGGCCTGGGCGCGGGCCGGCACCGAACGTGTCGAGGTCGCCTGCGGCGGGGGCCGTGGCCGGACCGGGACGGCGCTGGCCTGTCTCGCTGTGCTGGACGGCGTTCCGGCAGGCGAGGCAGTGGACTTCGTTCGCCGGAACTACGACCCCCGGGCCGTCGAAACCCCCTGGCAGAAGCGCTACGTCCGCCGCTTCGCCGACTGACGGCGGAAGCCCGGCGGCCGCCCCGCCGGCCCCCGGTTCAGCGGCCGAGGCGCCCCCGGACCATGCCGACCATGGCATTGAGCTCCGCCACCCGCATCCAGTGCGCGAGGAGCACGAAGACACCGAGCAGGACACACCCGCCGGCCAGCAGCGTCACGAGTGAGCCCAGGGCGCCGCTGCCGACGGCCAGGGTGAGCGCGTAGGCCACCCCGCCGCCGGCGAGCGCCGCGGGGATCGCCGCGGCACTCAGCCGGGCATAGGTACGCAGCACACGAGAGCCGTCCAGATCGCCGCCCAGCCGCTTGCGCAGCCGGCGCCAGGCGGTGCCGACCCCGACCGCGTAGGCCAGACCGTAGGAGGCGGCCATTCCCGCGACGGCCCAGCGCGCCGGGAGGACGACGAAGCACGCCCCGGAAGCGGCGGCGTTCACCGCGGCGACGATGACGGTGTTGTAGAACGGGGTCTTGGTGTCCTCGTAGGCGTAGAAGCCGCGCAGCACGACGTACTGCACCGAGTAGGGAATGAGCCCCGGGCCGAAGGCCATGAGGACATAGCCGATGCCCCGGGCGCCCTCGGCGTCGGAGCCGGCGTAGAGCAGCGTGGCCATCGGCACACCCAGCGCCAGGAAGGCGAACGCGCAGGGCACGATGGCGACGGCGGAGGTCCGCAGGCCGTGGGAGATGTCCTCGCGGATCGCGGACACCTCCCCGTCCTGGACCGCACGGGACATCCGGGGCAGCACCGCGGTCATCACCGACACGGTGATGATGGCCTGCGGCATCTGCCAGAGCAGCAGGGCGTAGTTGTAGGCGGTGATACCGGAGCCGGTGTGCCCGGCCCGTTCGGCGAGGGAGCCGGCCTTGGTGGCGAGTTGTGTGACGACGATCAGGCCGGCCTGGTTGACGAGGACGAAGAGCAGCGTCCATTTGGCCAGGCCCATGGCCCGGCCCAGGCCATGACCGCGGAAGTCGAAGCGCGGGCGGAGTCTGAACCGGGCGTCGCGCAGATACGGCAGCATCGCCAGCGCTTGGACGGCGAGGCCCAGCAGGGTGCCCAGGCCCAGGAGCCGCACCCCTTCGGGGGTGATGGTGGCAGGACTGACGCGGGAGTCGGTGAAGCCGCCGAAGGCCCAGATGAAGCCGCCGAAGGTGGCGATGATCAGGACGTTGTTGAGCACCGGGGTCCACATCATCGCGCCGAACCGGCCCCGGGCATTGAGGATCTGTCCGAGCACCACATGTGCGCCCATGAAGAACATGGTGGGCAGGCAGTACCGGGCGAAGGCCACCGTGACCGCCATCCGGTGCGGGTCGGCGGCGATATCCGGCGACATCATGTGCACCAGCAGCGGCGCCGCCAGCACACAGAAGACCGTGACACTCCCCAGCACCACCATGACCAGGGTGATCAGTCGGTTGGCGTACGCCTCGCCGCCGTCGTCGTCCTGCTTCATGGCGCGCACGAGTTGCGGCACGAAGACGGCGTTCAGCGCACCGCCGCCGACCAGGATGTAGATCATCGTGGGCAGGACATTGGCGACCTGGTAGGAGTCGTTGAGGGTGCCGACGCCGATCGCCGCGGCCATGACGAGCGTGCGGAGAAATCCGGTGATGCGGGAGACGAAGGTGCCCGCCGCCATGACGGCGCTGGACTTCAGCAGCCCCGAGGCGCCACTCCCCGGCCGCTGCGGCTCGGGTTTCGGCTCACCGGCCGGGAACGGGGGCGGGGCGTGCTGTTCACCCGCCGGGTTCGCCGCCCCGCCGCCGTACGCCTCCCGAGGCGTGGTCGCCTGATGGTTCCCCAGGCGTGGCCGCAGCGGGACCGTGTCATCCGGCAGGACGTGGCCCCCCTGCCCCCGGCCGTCCTTCTCCCGCCCCTGCGCATTCATGGCTGCCCCGCCCCATTCGCCCCCGGCCCGTCACCGGGCCCCGTCGTCGCTCAACGGGACACTCTTTCACCTGCCCGCTGACGTCCCGACAGGTGGCCTGGTCACGGGCCCGCCGGGGACCGCAGGGCGCGCGGTCCCCGGCCTTCGTCGTGCGTTCCGGCCGGGTCAGCCGAGCTGCGCTCCGGTCTTTTCGAGGGCCTCGCGCACGGGCTGGTAGTAGGTCACCCCACCGGCCGTGCAGTCGCCCCGGCCGCCCGAGGTCAGACCGAGCGCGGTGTCACCGTCGAAGAGCGAGCCGCCGCTGTCCCCGGCCTCCGCGCAGATGCTCGCCTGGATCAGGCCGTCGACCGCGCCCTCCTGGTAGTTGGCGGTCACTTCGAGCGCGATGACGTCACCGTCATGCACATGTGTGGAGCCGCCGCTGCGCTGCACCTTCTGGCCCACGATCGGATCGCCGGCCCGGGTGATGGGCTGCATGCTGTCGTTGTAGAGATCCACCTGGCTGGGGTGCACGAGGTCGTCGTCGGTGTACTTCACGATCCCGTAGTCGTCGCCGGGGAAGGTGCCGGCCTCCGTCACCGCGATCTCCTCGCCGCCCTGGGTCGCCGACCAGCTCCGTACGGCGTTGGTGCAGTGCCCCGCGGTCAGGAAGTACGGCTGCCCGCCCCTGGTGACGTTGAAGCCGAGCGAGCAGCGCGCCCGGGTCCCCCAGATGGCGTCGCCGCCGGCGATCAGCGGCCGGAGGGTGCCCGTGGACTGTCTGAGGACGGCCCGGTCACCGAGCGCGGCGACGACCCGCTTCAGCCGCGTCAGCTTGTCGCCCCGGACCGTGCGGTCGGCGCTGATGACGACCTTGTTGATCCTGGGGTCCATCCCCCAGGAGGTGCCGGGGATGGTGGCCTGTTTCTTGAGGGTCGCGCGGGCGGCGTCCAGCGAGGCGAGCGAGTGCTTGACGACCCTGGCTTCGGCACCGGCCGCACGTGCCTTGGCCGCGGCGGCCTCGGTGGTGACGTTGACGATGAGTCTGCGGTTCTTGGCGTCGTAGTAGGCGCCCGCGCCGTCGGCACCGAGGGTGGAGCTGATGCCCTTGGCGCGCTGTCCGGCGGCGCTGGCCGTCGGCGGATCGGGGGCCTTGGCGGGGGCCGCCTCCGCGGTCTTCAGGGTGAGTGTGGCGGCGGTCAGGGCCACCACCAGAGCGGCACCGGTGAGGACGGTGCGGGGCGTCGGTACGCGGGTGTGCTTCAACTCGGAACCTCTGGTGGGGGTTGGACCGGGCAAGGGGGTCGGCCCGGATGCGGTCGCGTCGTTTCCTGCCCCACCATCGAGGGGCCGTCGGCACCGTCTGCGGCCCGAGGGCGGGACATCGCGGCGCGGACGTATCTCTTCCTGGCCCCGCCGCGCCCCACACCCGCCCGGCCACAGGACCGCAGGAATCACCTGTACGGCGGCGGCCCGGCGCCCTCACCAAATGCTGGACCGTACGAGTGAAATCGGGTCACTCACCCTATGCACGGGGCGTGCCGCGGTGGGTCAATCGTGCTATCCGCGCGACGGGCCGCCCATTCCTCCGCACGGGGCAAGGACCAGTCCTTCCCATCCGATCCCGGGCGACCCACCGGCGCAGCCATACGTCAATGAGTGGTGCCACGGGCCCGGGAAATATCCCCGCAGGAGGCCCCTCGTGCACCCTCTTTCCGGTCCGTCGTCCGAGTCAACCGCCAGGTCGGGAAGCCCCCGTGCCGAGCACGGGGAGGCGGCACCGCCGACCGCGGACAGCCCGTTCGCCGTCCCCAAACGATTGCCCTCGCTGACCGGTCTGCGCTTCGCCGCCGCGGTCGGGGTCCTCTATACGCACAGCAGGCTGATGATTGATCCGCATCTCGCCGAGACCCTCGGGCCCGAAGTATGGCTGGGCGGCAGCTCGGTATCGCTTTTCTTCATCCTCAGCGGCTATGTGCTGACGCACTCCGCCCGCCCGGACGACACCGCGCGCGCGTTCTGGCGGCGGCGGGCCGCCAAGATTTTCCCCAATCACCTGCTCACCTGGTGTGTGGTGGTCACCGCGCTGGCCTGTGCCGGTACGGCGGCCGTCACCACGGGCTCCGGGATAGCGGCCGGTCTGGCAAGCCTCTTTCTTGTGCACACCTGGGTCCCCAGCCACCTTTTCGTCTCCGCGGGCAACCCGGTTTCCTGGTCCCTCGCCGCCGAAGTGTTCTTCTACTTTCTCTTCCCCGTACTGCTGCCCAGGGTCAAGCGGCTGTCGCCCCGTGGCCTGCTGATCGGCTCGGCCACGGCGATCGCGGTCGTCTGGTCATTGCCGTTGTTCTGTGCGCTCGTGGTCAACCCTGATGGCTCCTCCTTTCCCGAGTACTGGTTCCTGTACATGCTGCCGGTCGCCCGGCTGCCCGAGTTCCTGCTCGGGATGATGGCGGCGCGGATCGCCTCGTCGGGTCTGCGGCTTCCGCGGATAGGCGTGCTGCCGGCCGCGCTGGGTGTCATCAGCGCGATCGTCATGAATCCCGCGTTCCTGCCGCAGCGCTTCCTGTACGCGGCCTCGACCGTTGCGCCGCTCGTCGTGCTGGTGTACGCGACCGCGGAGCTGGATCTGCGCGACCGGCCCTCGCTGCTGCGCTCCCGGCCCTGTGTGTTCCTCGGTGAGCTCTCCTACGCCATGTATCTCGTGCACTTCACGGTGCTGGGGCTGCTGTACCTGGGGCTGCGGGACCACGGCTGGAGCAATCTCGCTGTGGTGCTGGTCGGCCTCCCCTTCGTCCTGCTGGCCTCCTGGCTGCTCTACGCAGGGGTGGAGCGCCCCTGTGTGCGCCGGTTCTCCACACCACGTGCCCGTGCTCGTACCCGCACCCGTACGGCGGCGGCCTCGTGAGCGCCGGACGGTGCCCCGGCCGGCGGCCGCAGCTGCCCCGCCCGGCGCTCCCGTCGCGGTGCGCCCTCGGGGTGACACATCGTCAGCCGGCCGCCCGTCCCGAGCCGCCGGTCCGGCTCGGTCTGCTGGCCGTACGGCCGAGGAAATCCAACCTCGCGTATCGCGTTCACCGTCCACACCGAAAGCCACGCCCACGCCACCAGGACTACAGCTGAAAGGGGCTCCCCGTGAGGAACAAGCGAAGCGAGCAGATCGCCGCCCACAGACCCCGCTACCAGGACGAGCTGGCGCACGGGCTGGACCGGTTCTTCGATCCGGAGCGCGCCACCTGCCCCTGGTGCACCTCCGCCCGCCTGCGCCGCCGGCTGCGCACCACCAACCATCCCCAGCGCAAACCGGGGAACTTCGTACTCGACCAGTGCCGCAACTGCGGGCACGTATTCCAGAACCCCCGGCTCAGCGCGGACGGGCTGGATTTCTACTACCGCGACTGCTACGACGGCCTGGGCGAGGCAACGATGGCGCGGATGGCCGCCTCGCCCCTCGCGGTCAAGCTGTACCGGGCCCGCGCGCGGGCGCTGCTCCCGTTCAGCCGGCCCGCACGCTGGCTGGACGTGGGTACCGGCCACGGCCACTTCTGCGCCGAGGCCCGGAGAATCCACCCGCGTACCGAATTCCACGGACTCGACTGGGGCGAAGGCGTCGAGATCGGGGTACGCAACGGCCGGATCAGCCGTGCCTACCGGGGCTCCTTCGCCGGTCTGGCGGGCCAACTCACTTCGCAGTACGACGTGGTGAGCATGTACCACTACCTGGAACACACCCTGGCGCCACGGCAGGAACTGGCCGCCGCGCACACGGCGCTGCGGCGCGGCGGGCATCTCCTGATCGAGGTACCCGACCCCCAGTCCACCGCCGCCCGGTTACTCGGCCGCTGGTGGGGGCCCTGGCTACAGCCACAGCATCTGCACCTCATCCCCCTGGACAACCTCTGCGGCGCACTGACCGAGCAGGGCTTCACCGTGGTGGCCACCAACCGGCGGGAGCCGCACATCCCGACCGATCTGACCTCCGCGGCCGTGAACGTGCTCAACTGCGTGCTGCCGGGCGAAGACCTGCCCTGGCTGCCCAGGAGACCCGGCCCGGTCAGCCGCTGGGTCCGCAGGCTGTCCCTGCTGGCCGCCGCGCCCGCCCTGCTCGTCCTCTTCGGGATCGACATCCTGCTCGCGCCGCTCACCCGGCGCACCCGTCTCTCCAACGCCTACCGGGTGATCGCCCGCCGGGACTGACAGCGGGCGCCCTGCACAACCGTGCAGGAAGACAAGCGTTTTCGGCTGCGCGGGGCTGCGGCGGATAGCCCACCCGAGTGAAGCAGTACGTGGTCGGAATCGCCGGAACTCAGGGAACGGAACACTGCCGACTATGCACACCCTCATCGCTACCGCGGGGTCGCACGGCGACGTGGCTCCCTACACCGGCCTCGGTGCCCGGCTGCGGCAAGCCGGGCACCGGGTGGTGATGGCCACCCATGCGCGCTCGGCCGAGGCGGTCCGCCGCAGCGGCCTCGGTTTCCGCCCGCTTCCGCTCGACCGGTACGCCACCTCCGGAGCGGGTTCCCAGGAGGGGGCCGCGCCGGGTAAGGGCGGCTCGGGGGCCGGTCTTACCAAGGTCGAACAGATAAAGCTGGCACGGGAATTGGCACCGGAGATGGCCGACGCGGTGACGGATGCCTGTGCGGCCGGCGCCGAAGTCGTCCTGCTGTCCAGCGGTTTGGCGCCCCTGGGCCTCGTGGCGGCGGAGGGACTGGGGCTGCCCAGCCTCGGTGTCTTCCTGCAACCCCTCGCGCCCACCCGGGAGTTCCCGCCGATCATCTTCGACATGCCGTCGATGGGACCGTTCGCCAACCGGGCCGCGGCACGGTGCGCCGAGTCCCTGCTGACCCGGGCCTTCGCCCCGGGCGTCCGCCATGTGGAGCGCCGGCTGGGGGTGTCGCCGGCCGCCCTCGCACGGCGGCGGGCCACCTGGCCCGTCCAGCACGGCTTCAGCCCGGTGGTGGTCCCCCGGCCCGCCGACTGGCGGCGGGGGATGGAGGTGGCGGGCTACTGGTGGCCGTCGGAGAGCCCCGACTGGACGCCGGAGCCCCGGCTCGCGGACTTCCTGTCCTCCGGCCCGCCACCGGTGTACGTGGGGTTCGGCAGTATGCAGCCCAGCGATCCGGAGCGCCTGGGCCGACTCGTGGCCCGTGCCCTGAAGCTCGCCGGGGTGCGCGGTGTCATCCAGGCGAGCTGGGCCGGATTGTCGGTGGACGGGGACGATGTGCTGACCGTGGGCGAGGTGCCGCACTCCTGGTTGTTCCCGCGGATGGCGGCCGTCGTCCATCACGCGGGGGCCGGCACCACGGCGGCCGGCCTGCGCGCGGGGGTGCCGGCGGTCCCGGTGCCGATGATGCTGGACCAGCCCTTCTGGGCGTCGCGCCTCACGGCACTCAGGGTCAGCCCGGGAAGGGTGCCGTTCCGGCGGCTGTCCACGGAGACCCTGGCGGCGGCGCTACGGAAGGCCGTGCACGACCCCCGGTACCGTCATCGCGCCCGGCAGGTCTCGGCCTTGATCGGCACCGAGGACGGCGCCGGCCGGGTCCTGACGGCCGTGGAGCAACTGGCCGGGCAGTGACAGAGGGCCGGGACCGCCGCCTCAGTTGATGTCGTCCATAAAGCCCAGCATGCGGCTGTTGACCTGTTCCGCGTGGTCGATCTGCGGTCCGTGGCCGGTGTCGGCGATGATCTCGACGCGGGCCCCGGGCACCAGACGCGGAACGCGTTCCCGCTGCCGTTCCGGGTGCACCAGCAGGCTCCGCTTTCCCAGCAGGACGTACAACGGGGTGCGGATACTGCGCAGTTCGGCCTCGGTGAGGGGCAGCGGAGCAGGGCGGCGGATGCGGTAGGCGCGGACGCCCAGCCGCACCATGGTCCGTAGTTCCGGCACCACCAGGACCGGCTGTTCGAGCCAGGCGGCCAGGCGCGGTCGCATCGCCTTCGGCGCGAAGGTGGCCAGCAGGCTGAGGAACACCCAGCCGAAGAACCGGACCCCCACCTTCTCCAGGCCGCCCGGGTCCAGCAGGGTCACCGAGGCGAGCCGGCCGGGCCGGTGCAGCGCCTGGTTCAGCGCGAGCCATCCCCCGTAGGAGGACCCGATGAGGTGGACCTGGTCGAGCCCGAGGCCGTCGAGCGTCTCGTCCAGCCACTGGGCGGCGCGTTCGGGCTGGTGGATGGGTTCGCGCTGCACGCTGCGGCCCGGGTCGCCGACGGTGTCGACCGCGTAGACGGGGCGCTCCGCGCTCAGCGCGGCGACGTTCGGATACCACTGCGACGAGTTGCCCCCGGCGCCGTGCACCAGCACCACGGGGGTCCGGGCGGCGGCATCGGGGTCGGCCGGCCCGTACCGGTAGACGTGGGTGGTTCCGAAGCCGGTGGCTATCGTCAACTCCCCCTGCGGGGCCGGTCCCAGCGCATAGACCGCGTCACAGGCGGCGAAGTACCGGTCCCGCAGGGCCTCGTTCACATAGCGGCCGACCGCGGGATCACGGTCGCGCGTGGTGGTTTCGGTCATGACAGGCCCCCTCTGGACAGCAGGTTTAGTGGTACGACCGTACCATCAAAGTGATACAGCGGTATCATGAAGCGGTCCCAGCGGTCGGACGGAACGAACGAGGCGGAGGGCAGCGGCTGATGCCGAAGCGGGTGGACCACGAGGAGCGGCGCGCGCAGATCACCGAGGCGCTGGTCCGAGTGGCCGGGCGGCAGGGTCTGCACGCCGTCGGGATGCGCGATGTGGCCGCCGAGGCGGGGGTGTCCCTGCGGCTGGTGCAGTACTACTTCGAGACCAAGGAAAGGCTGCTGCTCCATGGCCTCCAGTGGCTGACGGCCGGACTCAGCCGCCGTGTCGCCGACCGGGTCCGGGCTGCCGGGGAAGCGCCGGGGCCGCGGGCGGTGATCGAGGCCGTACTCCTCGAAGCCCTCCCGACCGACGAGGAGAGCCGGGCCTTTCACCTCGTCCACACCGCCTACGCCGTGCTGGCGGTGACGGACGAGACGCTGGCCGCACAGCCGTTCATCGACGGCCCCAATGCCGCCGAGGACGCGCTGACCGACCAGCTGGAGCGGGCGCGCGAGGCCGGTCTCACCCCGCCCGGCCTGGAGGTGCGTACCGAGGCAATCAGCCTGCTCGCCCTGTCGGCCGGCCTCGGCACCAGCGTCCTGGTCGGCCAGCGCACCCCGGAGGCCGCCGCGGGAATCCTCCGCCATCACCTGGACCGGATCTTCCCGAACGGGAGTTGAACCACCCGGCACGCCGCCCCCCCGTCCCCGCCCGGCACGCCGCGCCCCGTCTCACCGGGGACGTCGCGCCCCGTCTCACCGGGGACGTCGCACCCCGTCGCACCGGGGACGCCGCGCCGCGCCCCGCCCCACCCCGCCGTCTCCAGGTGCGCCACGGCCGCGGCGGCCTGCGGCGGGACGTCGTACGCTGCGCCGAACCGGCTCCCCGAGGAAGGACCCTGCATGACCGAGGCGTTGACCTCTCAACTCATCTCCGCCATCTACGCGGACCAGGCGGACACCGTGGCGGCGCTCCTGCGACAGGGGGCCTCCCCGTCCGCGCCGGCCGCCGACGGGGAGACGCCGTTGTACCTGGCCGCCGTGGCGGGACAGGCGGACCTCGTGCGGCTCCTGCTCGAAGCCGGAGCCACCCCCGATACGGAGAGCAGGGGGGAGCCGGGAAGCGAGGGGCTGCCGCTGTGCGCGGCCGCCTGCTGGGGCCATGAGGAGGTGGTGCGCGCACTGCTCACCCACGGCGCCGACCCCAACCTCCGGGAGGATGACGGCACTTCCTACACCCCGCTGATGTGGGCGGCCGCCAACGGCCACCACCGCACCGCTCAGCTCCTGTTGGACGGGCAGGCCGATCCGGACGCGGGCCACGGCGACCGGACCCCGTTGATGGTGGCGGCCGAGCGGGGATCGGTCGCGGTCGTACGGGCCCTGTTGCGCCATGGCGCCAGCCCGCAACTCGTCGATGCACAGGGCCGAACGGCGTGGCACATGGCCCGCGAGGAGAGCGGCAAGGACGTCGAAAGCGAGCTGCGCCGGAAAGCGGGCGCAGCGGGCGCGTCCCCGGACAGCCGGTGCGAGTTCCGCCGCAGCCCCCGCCCCGAGGGCACCGAATTGGTCGAACTCATTGTCCGCGCGCCGGACGGAACGCACGCGGCCGAGTACCACCGGGAGACGGGGCACGCAGCCATTGTGGCGCTGCTGGAGGAGAACACGCCGGATTGAGGCGGGCCGGCCCGGGGGCGCGCAGAATTCCCGTCACGCCCCGGTCGAGGTTTTCGGGTCCGGCCCCCATCCTGCGGTTTCGCACCTATCAACCGCCTTCATAGGATTTCTGCTTTTCGCCGGCTTCTGTCTGCATTGCGTAAAACCATGGACGTTGGCGGGATGGAGTGAGCGCCACCGGTGCATGGTCATTCCTGCCCGGCCAACGGCGGGGCAGGAACATCACGGCAATGCAGAAAGGCATGATCCGCAATGATTGACGGGTTCAAGCGCGCCCTCGCTCTCGGCGCCGCCACCGTGGCCCTCGCCGGAGGCGCGGCCTTCTCCTCGGTGGGGGTCGCCTCGGCCACGCCGTCGCACCACGGCGACCACTCCGCCACGAAGCATGTCGACCGGGGCCGGTGTCATATGGTCCGCGGACACTGGGTCCGGGTCTGGCACCCGGCCTGGCGCGACCGGCACGGCCACCGCCACCCGGGCCACTGGACGCGGACCTGGCACCGCGGCCACCTGGTGTGCCACAGACACTGATCGCGGCGCCCCCAGCAGTTCCCGGGCCCCCGAGCCGATCACCGGCTCGGGGGCCCTCCGCCATGCCGCGGGAACGCCGTCCCGGAGTTCAGTGCACGCCGTGCGGCCGGAACTGGATGCTGATCCGCGGCCCGGCCGCTCGGGCGGTCTTGGGGATCGCATGCTCCCAGGTCCGCTGGCAGGAGCCGCCCATCACGAGCAGGTCGCCGTGCCCGAGCGGATGCCGTATCGAGCCGCCGCCGCGCCGCGGGCGCAGCAGCAGATCGCGCGGCGCACCCACGGACAGGATCGCGACCATCGTGTCCTCCCGTCTGCCGCGGCCGATCCGGTCGCCGTGCCAGGCCACGCTGTCGTGGCCGTCCCGGTAGTAGCAGAGGCCGGCCGTGGTGAACGGTTCGCCGAGCTCGGTGGCGTAGTGGGCGGAGAGGGCGTCCCGCGCCTCGTCCAGGACGGGGTGCGGCAGGGCGTCGTCGGCCTGGTAGAAGGCGAGCAGCCGCGGTACGTCCACCACCTGCTCATACATCCGCCGGCGCTCGGCCTGCCAGGGAACCTCCGCGGCGAGCTGCTCGAACAGGGCGTCGGCCCCGCTCAGCCACCCGGGCAGCAGATCGATCCAGGCACCGTCACCGAGTCCGGACCGGCGCATCCCGCGCAGCGGACCGAGCCGGACCTCGTCGGTCTGATCGAAGAGCGAGCCCTGAAGATGCGTGGCCATGCGGCAAGGGTACGCCCGTAATCGAATGTGTGTTCTGTCGTTGTGGAGCGAGCGATGCCGAGGGGGCTGCAACGGGGGCCAGGGCGGCGCCGCTCCCGGCGGGGCCGGTACGTGCCTGCCCAGCTGCGGGCGGGCACCCTAGGATGCTGATCATGACCGACTCGTCCACGCCCCACATAGAGATCAACGGCCGTGCCACCGAGGCCGATCCCCTGCTGTTCGAGATGCTGAGCGGCCAGGGGCATTTCACGGCCATGCAGGTCCGGGGAGGCCGGGTACGCGGGCTGGATTTCCATCTGCGGCGGCTGGACGCGGCCACCCGTGAGCTCTTCGGTGTGGAGCTGGACGGCGAGCTGGTCCGCGGCAGGATCCGCCATGCTCTGCGGGACCGGAGCCACGACGCGGCCGTCCGCGTGTACGTCTACCATCCCGAGCCCGGCGACGGACCGGTCACGGTGGTGACCGTCCGTCCCCCGGTGCCCGAGCCCGAGACCGCATACCGGCTGCGCAGTGTGCAGTACCAGCGGCCCGCGGCCCATCTCAAGCATCTCGGCGGCTTCGGGCAGCGGTACCACCTGGACCGGGTGCGGCAGGAGGGGTACGACGAGGCGCTGCTCGTGGCGCCGGACGGTGCGGTGGCCGAGGGCGCGATCACCAACATCGGCTTCATCGAGGGCGCCACGGTCGTCTGGCCCGACGCACCCGCCCTCCAGGGGACCACCATGCTGGTGCTCCGGCAGGAACTGGACCGGGCCGGCATCCCTTGGACACAACGACCGGTCCACACAAACGAGTTGGCCTCCTTCGACGGGGCGTTCGTCTGCAACTCCCAAGGGGTGGCCGCCGTCTCGGCGATCGACGACACCCCGTATCCGGCGGACACGGAGCTGGTGCGCACGGTGCGGAGGCTGTACGGGGCCGCCCCCTGGGACGAGATCTGATCACCGCCCCGCAGCATTCCCGATCGCCTCGCCGGCGATCGCCTTGCCTGCCGTGTGTGCCGCGGTGCATACCGTCCGCGAACGAGGGTGATCTCCGGCGGGACGGCCCTTGCCCGGGTGGGGCGCCAGGGGCAGGCTGAACATATGGGCAACAGCGAGGGCCCCACCCTCATCACCTCCGTCCAGCGAGCCTTCCGGCTGATGGAGGCGGTCGGCGTGCACGAGGGCGGTGCGCCGGCGAAGCAGCTGGCACGGGAGACCGGGCTGCCCCTGGCCACCACGTACCACCTGCTGCGCACGCTGGCGCACGACGGATACCTCCGGAAGCTGGACGACGGCGGTTTTGTGCTGGGCGAGAAACTGACCACACTGCATGCCGGCGGACGGAGCCAGGCGTTGCTGAGCCGGGTCCGCCCCGCGCTCGCGGCGCTACGGGACGAGCTCTCGGCCGCCGCCTACCTGACCTTCTACGAGGACGGCGAGATCCGGGTCGCCGAGATCGTCGACGGTCCGCGGGCGCCGCGGGTGGACGTCTGGGTGGGCTTCGAGGACGCCGGGCACGCCACGGCGCTGGGCAAGTGTGTGCTGCGCGAGCTGGACGACGAGGCCCGCGACGACTACCTCGCACGGCATCCCCTTGCCGACCTCACCCCGCGCACCATCACCGGCCGCGCCGAACTCCTCCGACGGCTCGGCACCACACCCCTGACACCGGCGGTGACGGACATGGAGGAGTACGCCCTGGGGACGTTCTGTGTCGCGGTACCGGTATACAGCGGCGAGATACTCGGCTCCCTCGGTGTGTCCCTCCGGGCGGACCGGGTGGCCCGCATCGACGAGATCCGGAACCGGCTGATTTCGACCGCGGACCGCGTGACCAGGGGACTGTCGCTCACTATCTGAAATTCCGGTCCTTGCGGCCGCCGCTCCGGCACCCGTTTCCTAGATGAAACGGACATTTAGGTACGTAAGTGCCCTGAGCAGGGAAGCGAGCCGCGGACGAGGATGCGCCCAGCCCGAATCCACCACGATCACCAGCCGCAGTGGCAGCTTGCGCATCCGTTCTCCGCTCTGCGGAGGGCTGCCCGGCGCCCCGTCCCGCCGCGGGGCGAGGCACCGTCCGGCGGCGCGGGCGTCCGCCGGCACTTCGCCTCCGTAGTACCGGTTCTGATCATCGCGGCCGTCACGCTCCTCGCCCTGACGGGCGGCACCGGGATGAGCTGGCTGCCGCTGCTCGCCGTCGGTCCCGCACTGGCCGCCGCGACCAGCGGGCCGTGGGGGGTGCTCCGTATCGGTGCGCTGGCCGTGGGCCTGGGGGCGGCCATCGGGATCCATGCCGGGACGCCGGACCGTGAGCTGGCGATCGTGCTGACCACCCTGTCCGCCGTGACCCTCGCCAGCAGTCTGGCCGGTGCCCTGCGCAGGCGTCGGGAACAGGTGCTGGCCGCGGTCCGCTCGGTCGCCGAGGCCGCGCAGCACGCCTTCCTCAAGCCGGTCCCCGCGACCGTAGGGCCTTTCCAGGCGGCGGTCCGGTACAGCGCCGCCGCGGCCGAGGCACGGATCGGCGGGGACCTGTACGCACTGGTGCCCACCCCCTTCGGCATCCGGCTCATCGTCGGCGACGTCCGCGGCAAAGGACTGCCGGCGGTCGGCGTCGCCGCCCTCGTCCTGGGTGTGTTCCGGGAAGCCGCCTACGACGAACCGGATCTCCTCGATGTCGTCCACCGCATCGAACGGAGCCTGGCACGCAACCTCGGCCCGGACGACTTCGTCACCGCGGTGATCGCCGGCTACCCCGAAGCCGACCGGATGGAGCTGGTCAACTGCGGGCACGCCGCTCCGCTGCTGGTGCAGGGCTCGGGCGTGCTGCACGTGGAGCCTGCCCGGCCGACCCCACCGCTCGGATTGCGGGCCCTGGCCGACGAAACCCCGGTCCTCCAGGAAGTAGCGCTGGCGGACGGGAACCAGCTGCTCTTCTACACCGATGGCGTGACCGAGGCCCGCGACCACGAGCGGCAGTTCTACCCGCTCGGGGAGCGGCTGGCGGTGCATCTCTCGGACGAGCCGTCCCGCACGCTCGCCGCGCTCCATGAGGATCTGCTCACGCACGTGGGCGGGGAGCTCCACGACGACGCCGCGATGCTGCTGCTCCGGAAGCCGGCCGTCGCCCCGGTGGGACCGGGGGTATCGGATGCCATGGACGAGCCGGTCGAACGGTGCCCCTCCCGGCCGGTGGCCGCCGAATAGGACGCGGGCGTGGGGCGGGGTGGGCCGCGGTCGCCCTGTCGCCCCGTCGCCCCGTCGCCCCGTCGCCCCGGTCAGCAGGAAGGTGAGAGGTGGGCTGAGTACAGTCGTTGATGTCGGTCATGTCGGACGTCCCGACCGGCGGGCGGCACCGTAGTGGAGGGCACCTCAATGTCGAAACCACCGCTTCCCGAGGCGGCAGTCACCCTGTTGGCGAAGGCGAACCCGGCGGTCATCACGACGCTGCGTACGGACGGACAGCCGGTCTCCACGGCTACCTGGTACCTCTGGGACAACGGCCGGGTGCTGGTCAACATGGATGAGGGCCGCAAACGGCTGGCGCACCTCCGCAACGATCCCCGGGTCGCCCTCACCGTGCTGGACGACGGCAACTGGTACACCCACCTCAGCCTCATCGGCCACGTCGCGGAAATCCGCGCGGACGACACGTTCGCCGATATCGACCGACTGGCACAGCACTACCTCGGCAAGCCGTACCCGCAGCGGGACCGCGGTCGGGTCAGCGCCTGGATCGAGATCGACCGATGGCACGGCTGGGGCAGCTTGAAGGACAGCGACCAGGCCGGCTGACCACGGACGAGCGCGGCACCACGTGGGGTGGACCCGCACCCGGTCGGCGGCGGCCCTGACTGCCGGCCACTTCCTCGTCACGCCTCTGGGTCACCGTCACGGCGGGCGCTTCATCCCTCGGCGAGCAATCCCTCGCGCAGGGTGGTGCAGGCGCGGGTCAGCAGGCGCGAGACATGCATCTGGGAGAGGCCGAGCTCCTCGCCGATCTCGGCCTGCGTCATCTCCGCCCCGAAGCGCAGCTGGAGGAGGGTGCGGTCGCGGTCGTCGAGCTTGGCCAGGTGCGGCTTGAGTGCCTGGATGTCCTCGGCGAGACCGAGGGCGGGGTCCTCGGCGCCCATGAGGTCGGCGACGAGACCGGTCTGCTGCTTGCCGCCACCGCCGGCCTGGATGGGCCGGTCGATGGAGTCGCTGTCGTAGCCGTTGCAGGCCACCAGACCTTCCTCCACCTCGTTCTCGGGCATGCCGAGGTGGTCGGCGAGCTCCGCGACGGACGGCTCGTGGCTGCCCTCCCCCTCCAGCTCCTCCCGGGCCCGGGCGAGGTCGATCCGGAGCTCCTGGAGGCGCCGTGGCACCCGCACCGACCAGGTGGTGTCACGGAAGAACCGCTTGATCTCGCCCTGGATGTAGGGGACGGCCAGCGTGGTGAACTCCACGTCACGGGAGGGGTCATAGCGGTCGATCGCCTTGATCAGACCGATCGTCCCGACCTGGAGAACGTCCTCCATGGATTCCCTGCGGCTGGAGAAACGGCGGGCGACATAGCGCACCAGGGAGAGGTTCATCTCGATGAGGGTGTTCCGCACGTACTGGTACTCGGGCGTGCCCTCCTCCACCGTCTCCAGCCGCGCGAGGAAGAGCTTGGACAACTCCCGTGCGTCGGCAGGGGCGACGCGCTGCGGCGCCTCGATGTGCGGCAGCACCGTCGGAGCCGGGACGGCACACACCTTCGACGTGGTCTCCGGCTCCATTCCGGCCGCCATGGTGCTGTTGGTCCTCATGCTCTGGCTCCCGCCTTGTTGCTGAGCCCCCGTCGCACGATCCCCTACCCGACGCAGACACATGCATGTCCACTCGTTCCGGTGCGTTGGCCCGCGCGGGCGGTGGCGACGGGGAATTCCGGTGAATGCGGGCGGCGGGCACCGTTCCCTCGGCGGGCAACCAACTGACCGCGGTGTGCGTGTCGTTGGCGATTCCGGAGGCAGGCCGCGCTCCAGCGGAGAGTTGCGGGCGATCTCGGGCCCTCCAGCCGCTCCACCCGCTCCCTCGCTGACGCCACGCGGCGGAGACCTCGCCAAAAATTCTTGTTGCTTCCGCGGCGGCATCGTGACAGCATTCTTAATGCAACTGATGTAGCAGTAGCGACTCTGATCGGCCCCTGCCCCGACGCTGCCGCTCCCGCACGTACACCCGCTCCCCCAACCCCCGACCACGGCCCGGCACCCCGCACCCCGCACCCCGCACCCCGCTGAAAGGACCAGCCCCACCGATGACCCGACGTACCGCCTCGTTCCAGCAGATCCCCGTCTCCGACGCGGACGCGGGCCCGTACGCCCTCACCAGCGGGCCGGATGGCGCACTGTGGTGCACCTTGGTCCACGCGGGGCAGATCGCCCGCCTGACCCCGGACGGCCAACTCGACCACTACGCCCTCGACTCCGCGTCCTGCGGGCCGTCCGTCATCACCTCGGGCCCCGACGGCGCCTTGTGGTTCACCCGAAGCCGGGACCACCGGATCGGCAGGATCACCGTGGCCGGCGAGATGAGCTCATTCCCCCTCCCCACTCCGGGGGGTGGTCCCTTCGGCATGGCGTCCGCCCCCGATGGAGCTCTGTGGTTCACCCAGCTGCACGGCGACCGGATCGGCCGGATCACCACGGACGGCCGGGTGACGGAATTTCCGCTGCCGCTCAGCGGCGCGTTCCCCTCAGCCCTCACCGCCGGGCCGGATGATGCCCTGTGGTTCACCCTCAATCAAGCGCATGCGATCGGCCGCATCAGCTTCGACGGGGACATCACCCTCCACTCCCTCCCCACCGAGAACGCCGCGCCGGTCGGCATCACCTGTGGCGGGGACGGCGCACTCTGGTTCGTGGAGATAGGCGCCGGCCGGATCGGCCGGATCACCACCGACGGCCGAATCGACGAGTTTCCCCTCCCGGACCCTGCGTCCCGGCCCCATGCGATCGTCGCCGGACCGGCCGGTGAGTGCTGGTTCACCGAATGGGGAGCCAACCGCATCGGTTCCATCACCCCTGACGGCCGCATCGAGGAGTACGACCTGCCGATCGCCTCGTCCGAACCGCATGGACTGGCCTTCGGGCCGGACGGTGCCCTCTATGTGGCACTGGAGATCGGAGCGGTTGCCAGGCTGGCGCTCTAGGAGGGAGCGAGCGGCTCTCCTCTGGCTGTCCTCTGGCTGTGGCGACCGCAGAGCTGCGGACGGGCGACGGCATCGCGGGGCCCATAGCCCGGTCCGGGGTCGTGGTCATGGACGTGGTCGTGGCCATGGACGTGGTGGTGGTCGTGGTCGAGGTCGAGGTCGAGCGACGCATCGTTTCCGGTCACTCAGCGCCCACCGTCCGCAACCCGGAGGTGTCGCTTCGGTGCCGTACCGCGGCGTCGGTGTCGGCGAGCTCCGTCCAGGTGTCACCATCGACAGCACAGGCATCGCCGCCGGCCGCAGGGACAGCCGGGGATGCCGCGAGAGCGACAGCCCACGGGCCGGACGGCTCAGCGGGCCGATGCCCGAGGAAAGGTGCCTCCATGAGCAGTCCTGCCGCCCGTGGGCGGATGCTGGGTGACATCATCGCCGCGAGCCATGTGGTGACCATGGACCAGATCCCGGACCTGGTCGCCAAGCACGCGGCCAAGGTCGGCTGGCTGGACGTGCAGATCTACCTCGCCGATCTCCAGCAGGTCATTCTGTGCCGGCTCGGCGGGCAGGCGTGCGGTTCCGGAGAGGAGACTGAGCCGGCGGCGGATGTGGTGCGGGTGGAAGGCACGCTCGCCGGCCGGGCGTTCCAGACCGGGGCCATCGTCGCGGGCAGCACCTCCGAGGCGGGCCGGTGGTGGGTGCCGATGCTGGACGGCACCGAACGGCTGGGAGTGCTGCGCGCCACCGCCGCCCCGGGCTCGGAGATGGATGCCCAAGCGGCCCAGGACCTGCGCAACCTCGGCGGGCTGGTCGCCTTGATGATGGTCAGCAAGAGAGGGGGGAGCGATACCTACGCCCGGCTGGTACGACGCCGCAGGATGAATGTGGCAGCGGAGATGGAGTGGCGTGTCATGCCGCCCCGGACCTTCGCCACCGACCGGGTGCTGATCAGCGCGGTGATGGAGCCCGCCTATGAGGTCAGCGGCGATGTGTTCGACTACGCCGTCGCCGAGGAGACCGTACACCTGGCGCTCTTCGACGCCATGGGCCATGACACGGCCGCCGGGCTGACCGCGAACCTCGCGCTCGCCGCCAGCCGAAACCACCGCCGGCAGGACTGCGGCATCCTGGAGATCGCCGAAGCGGTGGAACGGGCCCTCGTGGCGCAGTTCAGCTCGAACCGCTTCGCCACCGGCATCCTCGCCGAGCTGAACGCCGGCACCGGAGCACTGACCTGGACCAGCCTCGGACACCCACCGCCGGTCATCATCCGCAAGGGGCGTACGGCCATGACCCTGTCCTGCTCGCCCGCCCCTCCCATGGGCACCGACCTGGGCGTGCCGCCCACACTCCACCGGGACCAACTGGAGCCCGGTGACCGGCTGTTGCTCTATACCGACGGCATCACCGAGGCACGTGATCACAAGGGAGAAGAATTCGGCCTGGAGAGCTTCTCCGACTTCCTCATCCAGCACCATGCCGACGGTCTGCCCGTACCCGAGACGCTGCGCCGGCTGATCCGGCGTCATCTCGCCTACCACGACGGACGGCTCGAGGACGACGCCACCGTGCTGCTGCTGGAGTGGAGCGGCCCCACCCCGTACCGCCCCGCCCGCGTCGAAGCCCTCGCCGGTCTCCCCGAGCACACCACCCCCGCCACCGCCCTGCCCACCCCGTGGACCACGCCCGGCACGGACGCCCCGTGACGCGGTCCGCGCCGGGGGCGCCGTCGCGGCAGAGCGGGACGACGCTGGCGTACGCGGACCGGCTTCGGACGGCATACGCGGACCGGCTGCGGCCGGCGGGCCCGGTGGTTTCCGTTCTGCGGCCAGGGGCAAACGGAGTGCACCCAACGGCTGGGTCACGCCTCTGGAGGCCACATATGCACCCCACCACCGCGGTACCCCCTCTCGGACGAGGTACGGCCCACCGCGCGGCGCGCAGCTCCGCGGTCCGCGTCGCGGCACGTGGTGGTTTCGTGGCACGGGGCGTGATCTACCTCCTGGTGGGGGTGCTGGCCCTGCGGATCGCGTTCGGTGACTCCGGTGAGCAGGCCGATCGGGGCGGGGCGCTGGCAGAGCTCGCCGCCCGGCCGTTCGGCAACGTGATGATCTGGGCGCTCGGTCTGGGCCTGGCGGGGATGGCGCTGTGGCGCCTGTCCGAGGCGGGGTTCGGCGCGGCCGGGCCCGACGGGCACAAGGCCGGTACCCGACTGCTGTCGTTCGCCCGCTTCGTGTTCTATGCCGTGGTGTCGTTCTCCGTCGTGTCCTTCGCGGCAGGTGAGAAGGGCAGTGGAAGCGGGGCGAGCGACCAGCAGTCCCGGGATGCCACGGCCCAGGCGCTGGGCCTGCCCGGTGGCCCCTGGCTGGTGGCCGCCGCGGGCGTGGGCATAGCCGTCGCCGGGGTCTGGATCGCGGTGCGCGCGGCCCTCCGCTCGTTCCACGAACATCTCGACCGGAGCGGAATGTCGCCACGGCTCCGGCGCGGGGTCGATGTGCTCGGCATATCCGGCGGGCTCGCCCGCGGTGGGGTGTTCGCGGCCGCCGGGGTGTTCGTCGTCAGGGCCGCGGTGACCTACGACCCCGACCGGGCCAAGGGCATGGATGACACCCTCCGCTCCTTCGCGGACACTTCGGCCGGTCCCTGGCTGCTCGCCGCGATCGCCGCGGGCCTCGCCCTGTTCGGCCTCTTCTCGTTCGTCATGGCCCGGTGGCGCAACGTCTGACCGCGCCACCCCAGGCCACGCCGCATGAGCGGCCTCCCTCGCGCGTCACCCCACGCCCACCGGAAGCCGCACCGCACGCCGACCACTCCCCTGCCTCATGACAGGAGTTCCTCTCGCATGACCGAGACCCATCAGAACGCCCGGACGGTACGAGCGGTGTTCCGCGCCGAGGCTTTCGTCCGGAACGGTCGCTGGCACCTCGAAATCGCCAGCCTCGACCGCGAGCCCGAGACCGGCGACACCGAGGCCCTGCTCGTCACCCTGTGGCCCGTCGAGGACACCCCCGACGGCAGCGGCTTCCCCGCCGTCCCGCTCGGCGAGCAACTGCACGAGAACGGCTTCGCCCTCGCCGACCCGGACCACGGCATCGGCGGCTGGACACCCACCGGCGACCGGGGCCACTACAGCGCGGCGTGCTACCCGACGGGCGAAACGACGGTCTGACGCCCCCGGCACCGGGACGCCCCCGGCACCGGAGGGGCGAGGCACTCCAGCCCTCGCCCCTCCGATGCCGTCGGAGCAGCCGGGATCGGCCGGGATCGGCCAAGCTCAGCCGGGATCGGCCGGGATCAGCCGGTCTGGAGCGCCACGTCGTCGACGACGAAGCTGCTCTGGAGACTGGCGTCTTCGGTGGCGGTGAAGGTCAGCGTGATGCGTTGTCCGACGTAGCGGCTCAGGTCCAGGGTGCGCTGGGTGTAGCCACTGGCGGCGTCGGTGTTGGAGAGGGTCGTCAGGGTGGTGCTGCCCACCTTGACCTTGAAGGTGTCGTAGGCGACGCGGTCGGTCTCATCGGTGTCGATGTGCAGCCAGTAGGTCAAGGTGGCCTTGGCGCATCCGGCGGGCACGGTCACCGCCTGGCTGAGAGTGTCGGTGGTGGAGGAGCCGTAGCCGCCGAGCCAGGCGAATCTGCTGCCGCTGTGGGCGGCCTGACCGGCGTGGGCGCCGATCGTCCCGGTGTCACCCGTCCAGGGTGTGGTGCCGCTCTCGAATCCGCCGTTGGTGAGGAGCTGTTGGGCGGTGCAGCCGCCGCTTCCCCGGACGGTCAGGGTGTAGGTCGTGGTGTGGGTGACGGACCCGGTACCGGTGATCGTGAGGGGGTAGGTGCCCGGTGCGGTGGCCGAGGTCGTGGCGACGGTCATGGCCGAGCTGCCGCCGGAGGTCACCGAGGCGGGGTTGAAGGAGACGGTCACCCCGGCCGGAGCGCCGGTGGCCGACAGCTGCACCGTCTGGGCGGATCCGCTGGTGGTGGCCGTGGAGACGGTGCTGGTGGCCGAGGCGCCCGGGTCGACGCTGCCGGTGGCCGGGCTGGTGGCCAGGGAGAAGTCGTTCGCCGGGGTGGAGTTGGTGACGGCGAGCTTCCACAGGGTGTAGGCGATGCCGTCGACGCTGCGGTTCAGTCCCGTGGCGTTGATGTTGCCGGTGGTGTCGCAGGACTGGTGGTAGCAGGGGTCGTAGGCCCGGCTGGCGGTGCCGCCCCACTTGGCCGCCTGCGCCGAGGTCTTCCTGGCACTGGCCCCCATCGCGTATCCGGAGGTCGGGATGCCGGCCTGCTCGAAGGAGTAGTCGTCGGAGCGCCCGGCGCCCTCGGTGTTCTCCTCGGGCTGGAGGCTGAGGGAGTCCCAGTACGCCTTCATCGGCTGGGCGGCGGTGGAGTTGACGTGGTTGATGAAGTAGCCGCCGTTGGTCGAGGCGATCATGTCGAAGTTGTAGTACGCCTTGATCTTTGACCGCTCGGCGGTGGAGAGCGAACCGACGTAGAAGTCGGAGCCGTTGAGGCCCTGTTCCTCGTCGGTCCACCAGCCGAAGCGGACCCGGGCGGCCATGGCGGGGTGCTGTTCCGCGAGGGTCAGTGCCGTCTCCAGCAGCGCGGCCGAGCCGGAGCCGTTGTCGTTGATGCCCGGACCGGCGCCGACGCTGTCGAGGTGGGAGCCGAACATATACACCTTGGTGGCGTCGCCCTGCGGCCATTCGGCGATCAGGTTGGGTCCGGCTCCACTGGCGCAGCCGGAGGTGCAGGGCTGTTCGGTGACGGTGTAGCCGGCCGCCTGGAGCTTGTTCTTGACGTAGGCGACGGAGTCCCGGTAGCCCTGTCCGCTGGACTTGCGGTTGCCGCCGTTGCGGGTGGCGATGGCGTTCAGTTCGGTGAGATGTGCCTGGACCTTGGTCACGTCGATGTCCGGGGCATCGGCGGCCGAAGTGCGGTCGGCGACGGGGCCGTTGGCCGCGGTGGCGGGAGCGCTGCGTGCGGTCTGACCGGTGGTTATCGCGGAGTGTGGCGGGTGGGTCCGGGGGGTCGCCGCGGCCGTGGGGGCCACGGCCAGTGCGGCCGCTCCGATGGTGGCGGCGAGGGATACCCCGGCCACCGCGAATCTTCGAAACACCATGACTCCTTGAGGGGGTAGGGAGTGCTACCGACGGAGGTTCTGGTGGAGCGCCGGGCCGTGGCAGCGCCTTGTCGTCCGGCCGGCTGCGACGAGGTGGGGCTCGTGCGCGGCAGGAGAAGGCATGTCCATGACCCAAGCCGCCGTACCATCACACCGCGACCCTCATGGCGTCAACGGATGTCCCCGCGTGGAGCGAGGTTTGTCGAAAAACGGCAGATGATGCCCGATATCCGGGCACCTACTGGTGCTTGTGACTGCTGCCGGATCCGGCTCCGAGCCCTCCGCGACATGACGAACCCCCGCCGCGGCTGGGGAGCCAGGGCGGGGGCACGGGTTCCGCTCACGCGGGTGACGGTCCGTCAAGCAGTCGTGGCCTAAAGGAAGCTGACGTTCTGGGCGAGGGCGAGCCGGCTGGAGTAGTTGATGGTGTTGGTGGCGGAGCGCATGTACGCGCGCCAGGCGTCGGAACCGGACTCGCGGCCGCCGCCGGTCTCCTTCTCGCCACCGAAGGCGCCGCCGATCTCGGCTCCGGAGGTACCGATGTTGACGTTGGCGATACCGCAGTCGGAGCCCTCCGCCGACAGGAAGAGCTCGGCCTCCTGCTGGTCACGGGTGAAGATGCTGGACGAGAGGCCCTGCGGGACATCGTTGTGCAGCGCGATGGCCTCCTCCAGGGTCTCGTAGGTCTGGACGTACAGGATGGGCGCGAAGGTCTCCTCGCGGACCACGTCGGTCTGTGCGTCGACGCGGACGATGACCGGCTCGACGTAACTGGCCCGGGGTGCGGCGTCGGTGAGGCGCCGGTTGCCGCCGGCCAGGATCTTGCCGCCCTCCGCCTGTGCGCGGACGAGGGCGTCCTGCATGGTGTCCAGCGCCTGCGGGGTGATGAGCGGCCCGACGAGGGTGGTCTCGTCGAAGGGGTCGCCGATGGGGAGCTTCTGGTAGGCGGCGGTCAGCCGGGCGATGAGGGTGTCGGCGATGTCCTGGTGGACGATGAGACGGCGCAGGGTGGTGCAGCGCTGCCCCGCGGTGCCGGCCGCGGCGAAGACGATGCCCTGGACGGCGAGGTCCAGGTCGGCGGAGGGGGCGACGACGGCGGCGTTGTTCCCGCCGAGCTCCAGCAGGCTGCGGCCGAAGCGGGCCGCGACGCGGGGGCCGACCTCGCGCCCCATACGGGTCGAGCCGGTGGCGCTGACCAGCGCGACCCGGGGATCGTCGACGAGCTTTTCCCCGACGGTGCGGTCACCCAGCAGCAGGCGGTGCACGTCACGCGGCGCACCGACCTCCTCGGCGGCCCGGTCCAGCAGCCGGGTGCAGGCGAGCGAGATCAGCGAGGTGAGCTCGGAGGGCTTCCAGATCACGGTGTCGCCGCAGGCCAGAGCGACGGCGGTGTTCCATGACCAGACGGCCGCGGGGAAGTTGAACGCCGAGATCACCCCGACCACACCGAGCGGGTGCCAGGTTTCGGCGAGACGGTGGCCGGGGCGCTCGGAGGCGATCGTCCGGCCGTAGAGCTGGCGGGACAGACCTACGGCGAAGTCGCAGATGTCGATCATTTCCTGGACCTCGCCGAGCGCCTCGGAGCGGATCTTGCCCGCCTCGATGGTGATGAGGTCGCCCAGGTCGTTCTTGTGCTCCCGCAGCAACTCCCCCAGGCGGCGGACGAGCTCGCCGCGGCGGGGCGCCGGGGTGGTGCGCCAGGTGAGGAATGCTTCGCGGGAGGCGGCGAGCGCTTCCTCGGTGTCGGCGGCGGTGGCGGCACGCAGGCCGAAGAGGTCCTCACCGGTGATCGGGCTGCGGGCGTGGAAGTCGCCGCCTTCCTCGACGGTGACGCCGACGCGGGCGAGGGCGGCGCGGGCGCGGGTGCGCAGGTCCTCGGTGGTGGGGAGGGCGGTGGCGGTCATGATGCTCCTTGGGTGGGGAGGGGTGGGTGACGGATCGGCCGGGTCAGCCGGGAAGACCGTCCAGGGCGAGTTCTCGGGCGACCTGGGCGAGGGAGCGGTTCTGCTGCTCCTCGTAGAGGTCGAAGGGGTCCAGGACCTCGCGTCCGATCGCGCCGGAGAGCCAGGCGCTGTCGTAGGCGATGCCGGTGCGGTCGTTGTTCCTGGCGCCTTCGTCGCTGAGGTTGGACTGGAAGATTCCTGCTGCGGAGCGTGGCAGGAAGTCCTCGTAGACGATCGGTTCGGCCCGGACCCAGCCCTGTTCCAGCAGCTCGTCGAAGCCCGCGGGCGGGCGGCTGCCGTCCGCCGGCCGGCCGGGCACGACGTGATAGGTGAAGTGCGCCAGGCCCTGGGCGGCGAGGGCGTGTTCGGTGGCGGGGAGTTCCGCCGTCCACAGGGCGCGGGCGATCTCGGCCCGGTCGGTCTGCGGCTCACGGGCGGCCAGTTCGTCGGCGCGGGCGAGCAGCGCGTCGTAACGGGCCCGGCCCTGGCGGGTGAGGGCGATGCCGCGGGCCTCGACCTCGCCGAAGCGCACCCGCAGGGCACCGCTGATCACCTCGCCGTCCGGGGTGCGCATCGCACGGGGCTCGGCGAGGGCACGGAAGGACGTCTGCCGCAGCAGGACATCGGGGCCCGGCCACCGGGGCGGCCCCTGGATGGCGTCGATCATTTCGATGCCGCGCTCGGTCATCCGCCGGTAGAGCGCGTCGATATCGAGGACCCGGGGCGTGAGGTGGTTGATGTGGGTGCTGCGTACGCCGCCGATGTCCGCGGCGACCGCGGAGACCTTCTCCAGGGTTTCGTACCATGCCTTGTCGACCGGTTCCGGGGACAGTTCGAAGACCTGCACGGCGAGGTGGAGGAACCGTTCGGCGTCCGTGTCGGACAGTTCTCCGGCGGCTTCCGCGCGGTCGGCGAGAGCCAGCAGCTCCGGGGAGAACAGCTGCCGGCCGGCGAGGAAGTTGTCCAGGCGGGAACGCAGTTCGGGGTCGAAGAACCGGGGGTCCGCCGGGGTGAGCAGCGAGGTGAAGACGCGGAACGGATTCCGGGCCAGCTCCTCGCCGTCGACGGGGCGGAAGGCGGTCGAGACGACGGGGACCGCGCTGGCGGCGGCCTCCCGCAGGTCGTAGAAGCCGACCGGGTGCATGCCCAGCGCGCCGAAGACGCGGGCGACCTGTCCGAGTTCCTCGGGGGTGCCGACCCGGATGGCGCCGTGCCGTTCGGCGGTCACCCGGCCGATCGATCCCAGGCGTTCGGCATCGGCGCCCCGCTCACGCAGCACCTCCTCGTTGACCTCGCGCGAGACGTCCACGAGCGTCGAGTAGGCGGGCACCTCCCGCCCGTACATGTCGGAGAGCCGCCGGGCGAAGGCGGCGCGCAGTTGCCACTGGCTGAACATCGACAGGTCTGCCTTTCGTCGGGGGAACTCACACCACGTGTGCTTCGGGGCGGGTTTCGGCGCCGGTCGTGAACCGGTCGGCGCTGAGCGGGGTGACGTCCACGAACGGTGTGCGGCCGAGGTGGAGATCGCGCATGATCTCGCCGACCGCGGGGGCCTGGAGGAAGCCATGACCGGAGAACCCGGTGGCGTACAGGAAGTTGGGCAGCGTGCCGGAGCGTCCGATCAGCGCGTTGTGGTCCGGGGTGACCTCGTACAGTCCGGCCCAGCCGTCGCGGGTCTCCATGTCCGCGAGGGCGGGGGCCCGGCGCCGTGCGGCGGCGCGGAAGAGCCGGAGCCAGTCCGGTGTCCAGGTGGTGTCGAAGCCGTCGGCCTGCTCGGGGTCGGCGAGGCCGAAGAGCAGGCCGTCGTCGCTGTTGTGGAAGTAGGCCGTGGAGGCGAAGTCGATGGTGAAGGGGATGCGCGGGGCGGGCGGTGCGAGCGGCGCCGTGAAGGCGAGCTGGCGGCGCACCGGGCGCACCGGGAGGTGGACGCCCGCCATCGCACCGATCCGTGCGGACCAGGCGCCCGCGGCGCAGATGACCGTGGCGCAGGAGATCCGGCCGTGGTCGGTGTGCACGGCGGTGACCCGGTCGCCGGTGGTGTCGAGGCCGGTGACGGCGGTGTGCGGGGCGAAGACCACCCCCGCCCGTGCGGCGGCGCGCGCATAGCCCCGGACCGCGAGTCCGGGCCGGGCGTGGCCGTCGGTCGGTGAGTAGGCGGCGGCCACCAGCCCGTCGGTGCTGAGGTAGGGGCACAGTTGCCGTGCCTCGCGGGGGCCGATCATGCGGCTGGGGACGCCGAGGCTGTTCTGGAGGCGGACGCCGGTCTCGAAATCCGCGGCCTGCTGCTCGCTGGTGAGCAGGAAGAGGTAGCCGACGCTGTCCAGCCGGATGTCGGCGCCGGGCCGCTGCGGGAAGTCCTGCCAGGCGCGCAGACTCCGGCTGCCCAGGGCGATGTTGAGTGGGTCGGAGAACTGCGCCCGTACGCCGCCGATCGGCTTGCCCGAGCTGCCGCTGCCCAGCTCACCGCGTTCGACGACGACGATGTCGGGGACCCCGGCCTCGGCCAGATGGAACGCGATGCTGGTGCCCATCACACCGCCGCCGACGATCACCACGTCGGCCGTGGGCGGGACGGTGCGGGAGGTGGATGACATGGACAAGAGGCCGATCCCTTCCAGAGGCCCGGCCCGGTGCGGGGGCGTCCGTCCGGCACGTGGGCTGGGCTGTCAATGCATGGCGAGGACTGCTGATCAGCTAGCTGCCCGCCATCGTGCAGCACCCCAACCGTTGACGTCTACGAACAGTTACTGCGTCCGATCTATTACGATCTCTATATGGACTGGACGAGTGCCCAGCTGCGGTCGCTGGTGGAATTGACCAGGCGCGGCACGATCACCGCGGCGGCCCAGGCCCTTGGATACACGCCCGGCGGGGTCTCCCAGCAGATCGCCGCGCTGGAGAAGGCCGCGGGCATGGAGCTGCTGCGGCGGGTCGGGCGGCGGGTGGAGCTGACCGATGCCGGCCGGACGCTGTCCCGCCACGCGGAGCGGATCCTGTCCACGGAGGCGGAAGCCGTCGAGGCCCTGGAGCGCACCCGGCACGAGATCTCCGGCGTCCTCCAGGTGGGGCTGTTCGCCACGGCGGCCGCCGAACTGCTGCCGCCGGCGCTCCAGGAGGTCCGGCGGGCGCATCCCGCGCTGACGGTGCAGAGCCGCGATATGGATGTGGACGAGGTGTATGACGCCGTGGCGTCCGGCGCGGTGGACCTGGCGCTCGGTCTCGACTACCCGGACGTGCCGATTCCGCGCGAGCCCGCCCTGCGGGTGCGGCGGCTGTACCGCGAGCGGTTCGCGCTGGCGGTTCCGGCCGGATCGATGGCGGGACGCGAGGCGATCGGCCTGGCGGAGACCCAGGAGCTGGGCTGGATCCTGCCGTCGGCGGACAGCTACTACGGACGGGCGGTGCGCACCGCCTGCCGACGGGCGGGTGTCGAACCGCGGGTGCAGCACGAGGTGACCGATACCGCGGCCACGCTGGCGCTCGTCGAGGCGGGCATCGGAGTGAGCACGGTGACGGATCTGATGCTCGGCCTGCGGGCGTCCCGCCTGGACGTGGTGCGGCTGCGGGAGCGGATCGAGCGGCACATCGTGGTGATCTTCCGTTCCTCCGTCGAGCACCGACCCACGGTGACGGCGCTGGTCGATGTCCTGCGGGCGGTGTCCGGGGCCCGCAGCGCGCCCTCCGGCTGAGGGCCGTCCCGCGGATCAGGGCCGGCCCACGCAGCCGCCCAACGCCCCGGATTCCGGGACGAGTTTACCTTCCCCAGGGAACAAGATGCTGCGTACACCAGAGCCCGAGGGCCTCGCCCTCTGACGCGGCTGCGCCAGTTTTCCTTGCGCTCAGCACCGCAAGTTGTCGCCCTGCGGTGTCTTTTGCCGGGGGACATCGTGAGTGATGGTTTCAGGCCAGTGGTGACCCACGCCACGACGGTGGCCCGTCGTGCTGCCGGTGCCTGACAGGGAGCGATCGATGTCCCCTCATCACACCCCGAAATCCACCCTCCCCGCGCTGCTGGGAAGAGGCCCCAAGGGGGTATTCAGGCGAACACTTCCCCATGAACAGCCCACCGGTGCGCGGATGGTGCGCACGCTGGGCCTGACCCAGCTGACGATGATCGGCATCGGTGCCATCATCGGGGCCGGCATCTTCAGTCTGGCCGCGGCCGTCGCCCGGGATGTCGCCGGTCCCGCCGTCCTGATCTCGTTCCTGGTGGCCGGAGCCGCCTCGCTCTGCGCGGCCTTCGCCTACGCCGAGTTCGCCGGCATGGTGCCGAAGGCCGGCTCGTCCTACACCTACTGTGCCGCGGTGCTCGGGGAGCTCGTGGGCTGGATCGTCGGCTGGGATCTGCTCCTGGAGTACACCGCCATCGTCGCCGTCGTGGCGATCGGGATGTCGGGCTATCTGGGCTTCCTGCTGGAGGCCGTCGGTATCCATCTGCCGGCCTGGGCCCTGGGTGCTCCCGGCACCGGGGCCGGGCACAAGATCGACCTGCTCGCGGTGGCGATCTGCCTCGGCGTGGCCTGGCTGCTGACGCGTGGAACCCGCACCTCGGCCCGGGTGGAGACGGTGCTGACCATCGTCAAGATCGCGATCGTGCTGCTGGTGATCGTGGTCGGCTTCACCAAGGTCGACAGCGGCAATCTCCAGCCCTTCGCGCCGTTCGGTCTCGGCGGGGCGTTCACCGGGGCGGCGACCGTCTTCTTCGCGGTCTTCGGCTATGACGCACTGAGTACGGCCGCGGAGGAGTCGCTGGAGGCCCGGCGCAAGCTGCCGAAGGCGATGATGCTGTCGCTGGCGGTCTCCATGGTGCTGTACGTGCTGGTCTGCGTGGTGCTCACCGGTATGCAGCACTACAGCGAGATCAATCCGAAGAGCGGTATCTCCAGCGCGTTCCAGAGCGTGGGGCTGAGCGGACTGGCCAATGTGATCGCCGTCGGTGCGGTCATCGGCATCGTCACCGTGACCTTCTCGTTCATGATGGGCGCCTCCCGGCTCTGGTACGCCCTCAGCCGCGACGGCCTGATGCCCGCCTGGTTCGGTGCCATCCACCCCAAGCGCAAGGTTCCGCACCGCGCCACCTGGCTGATCGGTGGGGTGGCCGCCGTGCTGGCGGGGGTTCTGCCCATCAACGCCGTCGCCGAACTCACCAATATCGGCGTGCTGCTGGCGTTCGTGGTGGTGTCCGCCTCCGTGTTGCTGCTGCGCTACAAGAAGCCGCACCTCAAGCGGGGTTTCCGGTGTCCGGGCATGCCGGTGGTGCCCGTCCTCGGCATCGTCTTCTCCGTCTGGCTGATGTCGTTCCTCCAGTGGGAGACCTGGGTGCGGCTCGGCTGCTGGCTGGTCGTCGGTCTGGTCATCTACGCCGCGTACGGCTACCGGCACACCCGCCAGGTCATGCCGGGCGGCTCGGTGGATCTCGACACCCTGGACGACCTGTCCGAATCCGACGAGGCCGAGCCCACGCCCGTTCCGTGACGGGCGGTCGGCCACCTCTGCCGGCGCTCCGTCCCTCCCTCCTCCCCGGGAGGGACGGAGCCCGCCTCCGCCGTCACCGTCAGGCGTCCTCCGCCGGATGCAGATACGGCTCACCGGACGGCACCGCGCGGCGCAGACAGCTCAGCACGGCGGGGAGCAGCGGATTGCTGTTCTCACTGCGGTGCAGCGCCATCACCTGACGGTGCGCGGAGCGCTGGGTGAGCCGGGTGGCTTCGACCCCGTCGCTGGGCAGATGCCCGAGTGCCGGGACCACCGCCACGCCGAGACCGGCCGAGACCAGCTCCCGCACCACGGCGTAGTTGTTGCTGCGGAAGGCGACGGCGGCGTCGAAGCCCGCGGCCGCGCAGAGCCGGAGGAAGGACCGGGCCCCGGCGGTGTCCTCCCGGCTGGTGATCCAGCGGGCCCGGGACAGCTGGGACAGCTGCGCGCTCAGGCCGCTGTTCCGGGCCCTGAGCAGGATGAGGTCCTCCCGGAGCAGGTGATGGCGGGTCAGGCCGGCGGGCCACTGGCGGGGGCTGAGTCCGTACTCGTAGACCAGCGCGACGTCCAGGTCACCCTGGCTGAGCGCGGCGAGGAGCTCGTCGGGTTCGGCCTCCTCCAGCTGGATCCGCGCGCGTGGATGGGTCTCGACGAGGGCGGACAGCGCCGAGGGCACCAGCCGGACATCGGCCGTGGGGAAACTGCCCAGCCGCAGCCGGCCGGTGGCGCCGGTGGCGAGTTCCTGCACCTGGTGGTCGAGATCGTCCATGGCGGCCAACACATGGGTGCTGAGATCGACCAGCCGGTGGGCGGCGGCGGTGGGGCGGATACCGTGCGCCTCCCGCTCGAAGAGCACCAGCCCGGACTCCTTCTCCAGGGCGGAGATCTGCTGCGAGATGGCGGACGCGGTGTAGCCGAGATCGCGGGCCGCGAGCGCGAACGACTCGCTGCGGACGACGGCCTTCAGCGTGAGCAGATGCAGTGGCTTCAGCACGGCGGACTCCCGGGAACGACGGGGGCGAGCATAAGCATTGCTCGCCCTCAAGCGTCAATACTTTCGGCCTGCTGGGCCTTGTCCCTGTTCCCTCCGGCCCACATCGTGGTTGCACCAGGCCGAACGTGACCGGTGAGCACAAAGGAGCAAGCACGGTGACCACAACAGCGCAGGGCCCCGGCAGCCTCGACGCGGCAGCCGTGGCCGAGGCCCTCGGCGCGGGGGACTGCGGCGAGGTCGCCGGCGACGCCGGCCGCCGGGCACAGTATGCGTCCGATGCCTCCAACTACCGGCAGATACCGCTGGCCGTCGTCTTCCCCGGCGAGCGGCGGCACATCCGGAACACGCTCGAGATCTGCCGCCGGCTGGGCGTGCCGGTCACCGCACGCGGCGCGGGCACCAGCACCTCCGGGCAGGCCGTCGGGCCAGGCGTGGTGCTCGACTTCTCCCGGTACTTCCACCGGCTGCTCGCACTGGACCCGGAGGCCCGGACCGCGACCGTCGAGCCCGGCATCGTGCTGGACGATCTCCAGCGGGCCGCCGCCCCGCACGGCCTGCTGTTCGGCGCCGACCCGTCCACCCACAGCCGCTGCACGCTCGGCGGCATGATCGGCAACAATGCCTGCGGATCACACTCCCTGGCCTGGGGACGCACCGCGGACAACATCGTGGAACTCGAAGTGATCACCTACCGCGGCACGGTGGTCCGGCTCGGCGAGATGACCACCGAGGAGATCGACGAGGCCATCGCCGCGGGCGACGACCGCGGCGAGCTGATCGCGTCCCTGCACCGCCTCGCCCAGCGCAATCTGGCGGCGCTGCGCACCGGGCTGGGGCGGTTCCCGCGGCAGGTGTCGGGCTACGCACTGGAACAGCTGCTGCCCGAGCGGCGCTTCCACCTCGCCCGCGCCCTGGTCGGCAGCGAGGGCACACTGGCCGTCATCCTCTCCGCGACCGTCCGGCTCATCTCCCCGCCCCCCGCGCGGGCCCTGGTCGTCCTCGGGTTCACGGACGCCTGTGCCGCGGCCGACGCGGTGCCCGCCCTGCTGGCGCATCGGCCGCTGGCACTGGAAGGGCTCGATCACGCGCTGACCGACATCGTCACCCGGCCCGCGACCCGGGCCGCCATCGACACCCTGCCGGCCGCACGGGCCTGGCTCTTCGCCGAACTCGGCGGCACCGCCGACGCGTTGCCCCGGCAGGCCGAGGCGCTGGCCGAGACCGCGCGCCAGGCCGCCGGGTCCACCGGCAGCGAAATCATCACCGACCCCGTGCGCGCCCGCACCCTGTGGCGGATCCGGGAGGACGGCGCGGGGCTGGCCACCCGTTCGCCCGAGGGCGCCGAAGCCTGGCCCGGATGGGAGGACGCCGCCGTCCCGCCCGGCCAACTGGGCTCCTATCTCCGCAAGTTCACCGAACTGCTGGCTCACCACGGGCTCCAGGGCGCCGTCTACGGGCACTTCGGCGAAGGCTGTCTGCACGTCCGGATCACCTTCGACTTCGGCACCGAGCAGGGCACCGCCGTCTTCCGCGCCTTCGTCACCGACGCCGCCCGGCTGGTCGCCGCCCACGGTGGTTCGCTGTCCGGTGAGCACGGCGACGGGCAGGCCCGCTCCGAGCTGCTGCCGCTGATGTACGGACCCGACATCATCGCGCTGTTCGAGGAGTTCAAGAGCATCTGGGACCCCGACAACGGCCTCAACCCCGGCATGATCGTCCAGCCGCTGCCGGTCGACGGAAATCTGCGCGTCAGCCCGCACCGCACCCCGCTGCCCCTGGCCACCGTCTTCCCCTTCCACGCCGACGACGGGGACTTCGCCAAGGCCACCCGCCGCTGCGTCGGCGTCGGCAAATGCCGCTCCACCGAGCACCGCGGGGATGTCATGTGCCCCAGCTACCGGGTCACCCGGGACGAGAAGGACTCCACCCGCGGCCGCGCACGGCTGCTGTACGAGATGACGCAGGGCGAGGTGATCACCGACGGCTGGCGTTCCACCGAAGTCCGCGACGCCCTCGATCTGTGTCTGTCCTGCAAGGGGTGCAGCGCCGACTGCCCCGTCGGGGTGGACATGGCCACTTACAAGTCGGAGTTCCTGCATCACCACTACAAGGGGCGGTTCCGGCCCGCCTCGCACTACACCATGGGCTGGCTGCCGCTGCTGGCACGGCCGGCCGCCCGGATCCCCCGACTGGTCAACGCGCTCACCTCCTCCCGGCTGGCCCCGGCCGTCAAACGGCTCGGCGGGATCGCCGCCCAGCGGGAACTCCCCCGCTTCGCCGGGCAGACCTTCCTGGCCTGGTTCCGCGGCCGTACGCCCCGGGGCGACGGCCGGCGCGGCCCGGTCGTGCTGTGGGTGGACTCCTTCAACAACCACTTCAGCCCCGAGGTCCTCCAGGCCGGGGTGGCCGTACTGGAAGACGCCGGGTTCCGGGTCCAGGTCCCGGACGGCACACAGTGCTGCGGACTCACCTGGATCACCACCGGACAGCTCGGCACGGCCCGCCGTATCGCCCGGCGCACCACCGCCGCGCTGGCCTCCGCGGTCGCCGCCGGCCTCCCCGTCGTCGGACTGGAGCCGAGCTGCACGGCGGCCCTCAAGACCGATCTGCCCGAACTCCTCGACGGCGACGAGGAAGCCCACGCCCTCTCCCGCGCCACGCTCACCCTCGCCGAACTCCTCGTCCACCACGCCCCCGACTGGCAGCCCCCGCGGATCGAGGCCCGCTCGATCAGCCAGACCCACTGCCATCAGCACGCCACCTCCGGCTTCGGTGCCGACAGCGTGCTGCTGGCCCGGCTGGGCATCGACAACACCGCGCTCGATTCCGGCTGCTGCGGCCTCGCCGGCAACTTCGGCTTCGAACGCGGCCACTACGACGTCTCCGTCGCCGCGGGCGAACAGGTCCTGCTCCCCGCGGTGCGCTCGGCCCCGGCGGACACCCGGATCCTGGCCGACGGCTTCAGCTGCCGCACCCAGATCGCTCAGCAGACCTCGCGCCGGGGCACCCATCTCGCCCAGCTGATCGCCCAGGCACTGCGGCCGGCCGGCACCACCGCCCGGGCCGGCCTCCCTTCGCTTCCTACCGACAAGGAACACTCCCGTGACTGACGCACTCTCCCTCGTCGACGAGTGGGGCCCCGAGAAGATCGTCGTCGTCTCGCACCGGCGCACCGGCATGAAGGGCGTCCTGGTGATCGACAACACCGCCCGCGGGACCGGCAAGGGCGGAACGAGGATGAGTCCCGGCGTGACCGTGGAGGAGGTCTCCCGGCTGGCCCGTGTCATGACGTGGAAGTGGGCCGCTGTCGACCTCTTCTACGGCGGCGCCAAGGCCGGCATCGTCGCCGACCCGGCGTCCCGCGACAAGGAGGCGGTGCTGCGGGCCTTCGCCCGTGCGCTGTCCAACGAGGTGCCCCGCGAGTATGTGATGGGGCTCGACATGGGCCTGACCGAGAGTGATGCCGCCCTCATCCAGGACGAGCTGGGCGACCGCGGTGCCGCCGTCGGTACTCCCGGGCATCTCGGTGGGGTGGCCTACGACAAGCTCGGCGTCACCGGCTACGGGGTGGCGGAGGCGGCCGACGCCGCGGCGCAGCACCAGGGGCTGCCGCTGGCCGGCTCCCGGGTCGCCCTCCAGGGCTTCGGTGCGGTCGGCAGCGCGGCCGCCACCCGGTTCGCGGAGCTGGGCGCCACCATCGTGGCGGTGTCCACCGCCCAGGGGGTGCGGTACGACCCCAGCGGTCTCGACGTGGGGGCCCTGCTGGCGGCGCGCGACGAGCACGGCGACCACTTCGTCACCCGTCACCCGGCCGGTACCGCGCTCCCTGCGGGCGCCGAACTCACCGTGGACTGCGACGTCTTGGTGCCCGCCGCGCTCCAGGACGTGATCCACCGCGGCACCGCGCACGAGATCAAGGCGAAGCTCATCGTGGAGGGCGCGAACCTGCCGACTTCGGCGGAGGCCCGGAGCATTCTCGCCGAGCGCGGTGTCACCGTGCTGCCCGACTTCGTGGCCAACGCCGGCGGTGTGGTCGCGGCCGCCTTCGCGATGGATGCCCGCTACTCCGGGTTCCGGCCCGGCACGGCGAGCATCTTCGAGTCGGTCTCGGCCAGGCTGCGGGCCAACACGGTGACGGTCCTGGACGAGGCCCGGCAGCAGGACATCACCCCGCATGCCGCCGGCCGCCGCCTCGCCGAGGACCGCGTCCGTGCCGCCATGCGCAGCAAGGGCCGTCTCCCGCGCGACTGAGCCCCGCGGCACCGCGGACGCCGGATGTCAGACCGGACACGCCTCATGGGTCTTGACGACGGTGAGCGTGGCATCGCGGCCCTGTAGGGGTGCGCCTGCCTCCGGGCTCTGCGAGCAGACCTTCCAGCTCGCCGGCCACAGCACATGGCGGCCCGCGCCGCGCCCGTCCAGGAGCCGGACGGAGGAGTCGTAGTTCAGGGCCCGGTAGGCGGCGACCAGGCCCTGGCCCGCCACCTGCGGCATCCGCTCGGGGCCGTCGGCCTGCGCCGGAGCGGCCGGGACCAGGCAGGACAGGACAAGGAACGAGGTGGTGAGGATGCGTTTCATCATCTGAGAACGATCGTTCCGGACATCGGTCACATACGGCTTTCGGGGCCGGCACCGGGCGTCGGGGCAGAGGCCGTGCGGCCGGAGCCGAGCCCGGCGGACCGCAAGCCCGACGGTGATCCGGGGTCAGACGGCGGTCCGAGGTGGGACGGTGATCGGGTGTCAGACGACGGCCCGCGCATGCTCGATGCGGACTTCCTCGATGACCTGCCGGGCGATGGCCGCCATCACCGGGTTGCTGTCGCGGTAGTAGCGGAGTTCGCTGAGCGCGATCGACAGCGCCCAGCCACGGCCGCGGGCCCAGGTGGCGTCGTCGGCCCCCAGCGCCGTACGGAAGGCGCCGCGCGCCTCGGCGGGCAGCACGTACCACGCCACGATCAGGTCGACGGCGGGATCGCCGAGGCCGAGGCAGCCGAAGTCGATGACGGCGGCGAGCCGTCCACGGACGGTCAGCAGATTTCCTGGTTGCAGGTCTGCGTGGATCCAGACGGCCGGGCCGGGCCAGGCGGGCGCCTGGAGGGCCGTCTCCCAGGCGGCGATGGCCGCGCCGGTGTCGACGATGCCGGGCAGCTCCGCCACCGCGGCGCGGGTCGCCCGGTCCCGGGCCGCCAGGGATTCGCTGCGGTAGGACGGCGGCCCGTCCGCGGGGTCGATCCGGTGCAGCGCGGTGACGAACTCCGCCAGATCCGCCGCGAGCGCGTGGGGCGCGGCGAGGCGGCCGGTGGCCGGTGTCTCCCCGTCGAGCCAGCGGTAGACGGACCACTGCCAGGGGTAGCCGTCGGCGGGCATGCCCTTGCCCAACGGCCCCGGTACGGCCACCGGGAGCGAGGGGGCCAGCCGGGGCAGCCAGTGGTGCTCCTTCGCCACGTCGTGGGCGGCCCCCGCGATGCGCGGGAGCCGTACGACCATGTCGTCGCCGAGCCGGAACATGGCGTTGGAGGTGCCGGCGGAGTCGACCGCCGTGACGGGCAGGTCCGCCCACCGGGGAAACTGCGCAGCCACCAGACGGCGCACGAGCGGGACGTCGATGTCCGCCTCGTCGGTATGCATCCTGCGTGCGCACATGGGCGCCCTCCGCCTCGGAACGGTGTCGTGGACAGCGTCCCTTGATACCCCGGCCGGTCCTTCCGGTCGACTCAGTTTTCTCCGGTCAGGGGGCGGCAGAGCAGGGCGTCGGGGCGGCCCAGGTGGCCGAGTCGGTAGGTGTAGGCGATGCCGGCCGCGTAGGAGCGGGAGGAGCACTGTCCCTTGTAGTGGCCGTGGGCGAAGTCGCCACCGGGGTCGTCGGGCGGACGGTTGTCGCCGCGGTCGAACCAGAGGGTGCTGCCGCCCGTGCCGAGAGCCGCGCGGGCCGGTGTGCACAACGCGGCGGAGACTCCCTCACCCCGCAGGCTGTAACCGGTGAGGAAGTGCCCGTCGGGGCACTGGAGTTTGCTGTAGCCGGGCGCCCAGTCCCCGCCGGCGGGAACATGGCGTTCGTCCCGCACCACGGTGGGGAGGCTGCCGGGCGCGTGCAGAGGGCGGGCCGTGGGGGCGTCGGTGCACAGCCCGCGGCCGCGGGTGTGGCTGAGGCCGATGAGCCGTTCGCCGTCGGGGCAGGCCGCTTTGCGGGCGCCGCCGTCCCAGTCGCCCAGCGAGCGGGCGCTCAGGGACTGGACGAAGTCGCGGTGGTCGGTGGTGAGCAGGTGCCAGGCGGGGGTCGGTGCCACCGGTCCCGTCTTTTGCGGCGCGGTCATGAGCCGGTGCCAGGCGGCCGCCCGCCAGTCGTCGCCGTCGAGGATGCCGCTGCGGCGTCCGGCGTTGTCGTAGCGCAGCATGGCCCAGTTGTCCCCGGCCGGCCCGCCCGGGCCGTCGGTGCGCCAGCCGACGAGCGGCCAGTAGGCGAAGTCCGTGTCGGTGTCGGCGAGGTAGTCCGTGAGGTTGCCGAACCAGGCTCGGGCGGCCTGGTTTGATTCCCCGGATCCGACGCCGAATTCGCTGATCCACAGGGGCGCGGTGAAATGCCGGCCGCTCTCCGCGGAGACATAGAACGCCTGGTCGTGCAGTACGGCACGGAGCTGGTCGCGGGTCAGGTCCTGGTAGCGGGGGTCACTGGTCTCCCCCACTCCTGTGGCACCGCTGTGGTGCGGGCCCGTGTAGCCGTAGAAGTGGGCCGAGTAGACGAGTTTCCCGGACGTGACGAGGGTGTGCGAGAGCGTACGGACCGGGGCGAGGGTGGGACGGCCGTGCGGCAGACCGTCCACCGGCACGCCGGTCCAGTTGATGCCCTCGATGACGATGAGGAGACGGGGGTTGGCCTCGGTGAGGATCCGGTCCGCCGCCTCCTGCGCGGCGGCCTGCCAGTCGTGGCCGTCGCCCAGGCCCCAGTTGGGGTCGTCCAGGACGTCACGGCGCACCTCGTTGTAGAGGTCCGCCCCCACCACGCGGGTGTTGTGCTGGTAGCGGCGGGCCATGAAGACCCAGTCATCGGCCCATTGCCGGGTGGACTGGCGGCTGTTCCAGCGCTCGTTGCCGTCGAGGCCGCAGCACCATCGGGTGGTGTTGGTGTGGTTGTTGAGGATGACCGCGAAGCCACCCGCGGTCAGGGCCTCGACCACGGCGTCGAAGACGCCCAGGGGGGTTTTGCCGCGCAGGTGCGGGTTGGCGGCGACCGCGGCATCGGGCACGGGGGCCGTGGCACGGAGCATCTCGTTGGAGAACGGCAGCCGGATGCTGTTCAGGCCCAGCGCCCGGAAGTCGTCCAGCAGCGCGGCGATCCCCACCCGGTCGAGGCCGAGGGGTATGCCGTGGGAGTTCTGGCCGCCGTGGTGGGTGGCCGGGTCGTCGATGTCGCCCGAACCGTTCCAGGAGCCCTGCGCCCCGTCCCAGTTGGCGGACTTCAGCCGGAAGCGCCGGCCGTCGGCGTCGACGATATAGCGGCCCCTGGTGGAGAGCGGAGCGGTCCACGCCTCGGCGGCCTTCCCGGCGGCGGACGGTCCGGACGCGGAGGCATCCGGCCGGGCCGGAGCCGCGACCGCCCCGGAGACGGCGAGCCCCGTCAGTACGAGGCACATCGCCAGGACACGGCACACGGAACGTAAGAGCGGCTGCACGTCATCGCCTGCTTCATCGGGCGTGCTCGCCGGCTTCGTCCGACAAGCGGCCGCTCGGCAGGACACCACCGGCGGGCCGGGGACAAGTTACCGGCGGTAGGCCCAGGTGGCCATACCCGGGGAGACGGATCGAGCCCCGCGGCTGCCGACCGGCAACAACGGTTCCGCTCACGGCACTTGGAGGAACTCCCGGGCTCCACGCAGCCGGGTACGGACGCGCCGCTGTGTGACGCTGCTGTCGAGTCGGACATCGAGGGCCCCGGGCATGCGGGCGTCGGCTCGCCGCCCGGCAGCCAGCCGGCCGGCGTCGAGGCCGTCGCGCCGGGCGATGAGAACCCCGACGGCGGGGGTCGGGCTGACCTGGGGCGCCTTCGTCATGCGGGCTCCTGGTGTGTCGCCGGGGCGAAGGGGCCCGCGACGGCCGTTCCGTACGGGCCTCCAGGGCCACCGGCCACCGGCCCCGCGTCCCCCGGGTGGGGGAGCCACTCCGACTGTCGCGTCGAGGGTACTCACCCCCTTTCACGGCGTTTGATCGCCCGGGACCGCATAGCTCTGCGCAGCGCCGGATTTCAGGCGCCTGGCCCAGTCCCCGGCCGGGCTGCCGGGGACCCCGCAGACAGCCACTTAAAGTGACTAGGTGATCACGGTACGGATGCCCCACCGGCCGGCCGTCGGCGGTGGGTCACCGGCATCCGATGCCGGCACTCGGTCGCACCGGAGAAAGGGACACATATGCGCGCTCGCCATCTCGCCACAACCGCCGCTCTGGCGCTCACCACCGCTCTTCTCGCCGCCGCACCGGCCCCGGCACAGCCCTCCGCCGCCACCCCGCCGCCGGGCAGCCGGTCCGCCCCGGACCGCCCCGCCGGCCACACCGAGGTCCCCGTCAAGGGCGGCTCGGCCAGCTTCGCCACGCCGCCCGCCCTTCTTGCCGCGCTCAAGGCACGCGGCGTGGCGCTCGCGCACGTCGACACCCGGGGCACCGTCACCCCGCACCACGACGCCAAGGGCATCAGCCTGGGCATCAAGGGCGGCGCGGTCACCAACAGCGGTGGCAAAGTCGGCGGTGAGCTGCGGCTCGCCGATGCCGGGATCGCGCTGGTCAACCGCACCAGCAAGAAGGTCGTCAAGGTCACCGGCTTCACCGTCGACCTCGGCCAGGGCACCCTCCGCGCCCGGCTGAACCGCGGCCCGAGCATGGCCGTGGGCACCTTCACCCGCCCCGCCATCGCCTCCGCCATCGACACCCATGCCGCGGCGCTGCGTATGGAGACCGGCATCACGGTCACCGCGGCGGCCGCCGCCAAGCTCAACGCGGCCCTCGGCACCACCGGCTTCACCGGCGGCGGCCCGCTGCTCCACGCCCGTATCGACGCCACGCTCGACCCGACCGTCGACCTCGGTACCGCCCTCAACCTGGGCCGTCGCCCGGCCTCGACCGACGCGGGCCGCCGCTCGGCCGGGGGCGCGGGCGAAGGCGCGGGCGGAGGCGCGGGGGGACGGCTTCCGTGGGAGTGGTGATCCGCGGGGCAGGGGCCGGCTCGTCGGCTCCCCGCCGGTCAGGTGGGCCTGGCGCCGGAGGGGACCTCAGCGCCACGCGTGGCGGATCTTCAACCGTCCGAACCCCATGGTTCCGGAGATCCGGATCGTTGGTCCGCCGGTGCGGGGGCGCCGCCTGATCTTGTAGAGCGGGTCCTTCCACCCGGCGTGCAGCCCCTCGACCTCGACCGTCGCGTCGCGGGGCACCGTGATCCTGGCCCTGCCGGTGCCGAGTTGCAGCTCGATGTCGACCACCGGATGCTCGATCACCGCCCGGGACAGGTCCAGGTGCACCCTGCCGAACGCGGACGCGACCGTGAGCGTGCGAGGTACCCGCCAGGCGCCGCGCCGGTGGATGCGTCCGCCGGCGACGGCGATCGTGGCCGTGGCCCCCGCGTCCTCCTCGGGGAGCGAGGTCAGAGCCTCCACGAGCTCACCGGGCGCCTTGGCGGTAAGTGCCTGGTGGAGGCGTGCGTCCATCTCCTCGTGCGAGAGATGCCCTTGGGTGAACGCGTCCTGGAGGCGCTGTACGGCCGCGTCGCGGTCCTCTTCGCTGATCCGTGGCGGCAGGTTTTCCGGTAACGGGGTCACCGCTTCACTCTAGTGCGGTGGTGGCGATATCGAACGCCCTTAGGTAGTACTGGGCAACGCCCTTGGGTCCGTACAGGGCAGGCATCGGGGGCCGAACTCACCGACGCTGCGGGGTCCAGGGCAGTGGCAGGCCGTCGCTGTGGCGCCGGGGGATGAGATGGACATGGGCGTGGAAGACCGTCTGGGTCGCCGCCGGGCCGGCCGCGGTGATGATGTTCAGGTCCTCCGCGAGTTCTCCGCCGAGCTCCGCGGCGCGCTGCATCACGGCGGCGGTCACGGCAGGGTCGGTCGTCGCGTCCCGGACATGGCGGCGGGGAATGACCAGCAGGTGTCCGGGGGTGACCGGGCGGCGGGGCACGATCGCGAAGGCGTCGGGCCAGTCACGGACGAGCGGGGCGGGGTCCGTGCCGGCGGCCATCCGGCAGAAGGCGCAGGCTTCCAGTTGCTTCGCGGGTTCGCGGTGGATCAAGGGGCGGGTGATGTCGCGGTGTTCGACGTCGGCGGCCGTTCCGCGCTCGGCGAGCCAGTCGGCGACGGCACGGGCGACGGCCGGCGCCCGGTGGCGGCCGTACCAGCAGGCGACGTAGAGGTGCACCGCCTCGTCGGTGGCGGCCCGGTGGAGGGCGAGCAGCTGACGGCCGGTGCGCTCGACGGTCTGCCGGGCGTCCGGGGCGGACAGCACATAGTCGCGGACCTCGGGGTCCAGCCCCGTCAGCACGACCAGCGGCGCGGTGACCGCCACGTCGGCCGGGTCCCACATCCGGTCCCGGACGTCCAGTACGAGGGCGCCGGTGTCATGCCGGGGCGGAGCGCCCCAGCGGGCGCCGTAGGACGTGATACGGATCGGGGCGGGGCTGCTGGACATGGGCTCTCCTGCCGTGGGGAACTGGGGGACGGCGCGGGGCGGGGGACCTGATCCCGCGTCCTCGTCGCCGTCGGCGAGCGGCGGGTTTCCCTGCGGTTCGCCTTCGACAGATGTACCGGACATCGCGTGGTCATGCGGCGGCTTCGGAGCGGGGCGTCCCGGTCGGCACGGCCGGGCGAGGGACGGATGGTAACCGACAGGCAATGGGTGTACCGCGTTCCGGGTTCGTTCAGCTACCGGTCACGCTCACCGCCCAAGCTCTGGAATGAGACATTCCGATTGGTGACACCGCTGTGGTCGGGCCTCCCGCCACGGCACGGAGGGCCGCATGGCCGGTATGACCCAGATCCCCACCAACCGTCGTCACTTCCTCCTCACTTCCGGTGCCGCCGTCGCCGGAGCCGGCGCCGCCTGGGCGCTGCCTGGCCAGCGCAACAGCAGCGCGGCGCCGGGCGACGGACACGCACGGACGCTCCCCCGCACCGCGCCCGCCCGCCCGGCCGTGCGCCGCGCGGCACCGTACGGCGCCACCACGCTGGACACCGCGGCGCGCCTCGTCGGCAGCAGCGGCTACCGCCGCCTCGGCTCCGGCCCGGGCTGGCCGCTGGTCGTCCGGGGTGAACTCGCCGCCGCGTCGACCGGACGCCAGGACCGGCGCACCCCTCTGGCGTGCTTCGTCCAGTTCACCGACCTCCATGTGGTCGACGTCCAGAGCCCGTTGCGCACCGAGTTCCTGCGCGCCGGGTCGCCGGGGACGTGGCGGGCGCAGGAGGCGCTGTCGGTGGCCGGTTCGGTCTCGCTGGTGGAGCAGGCCAACGCACTCGGCGGCGGACCCCACACGGGCCGTCCGCCGGCGTTCGTCATGTCCACGGGCGACAACATCGACAACCACTCCATGGTCGAGCTGGAGTGGTTCCTCACCCTCATGAGCGGCGGCCGCATCACGCCCAACACCGGAGACCCGGCGTCCTTCGAGGGCGTACAGAACTCCGGCCTCCCTCTGTACTGGCACCCGGACGCCGTCCTGCGCGACCAGGACAAGCAGCGGGGGCTCCCGCGGATACCCGGCTACCTCGAAGCCGCGATGCGCCCGGTCACCAGCCCCGGTCTGCGCATGCCGTGGTACTCGACGCCCGGCAACCACGACGACCTGCCGGGCGGCTGTCTGGCTCCGCAGGACCCGATGCTGACGGAGTACATCACCGGGTCACGCAAGCTGTTCTCCGTACCTGACACCGATGTCGCCGCGTTCAAGAAGGTGCTGGATTCCGGCGACGACCCCAAGAGCACGGTGCTCAAGGACATCCTCGCCCGCAACGCCCGCCGGGCACGGACCGTGACCCCCGACGAGCGCCGGCGGATGGCCACCCCGCACGAGTATCTGCGGGCCCACCTGGACCCGGCCTTCGCGGGCGCGGGGCCCGTCGGCCACGGCTACACCGACAACCACCTCGACGGCGACCGGATGTACTACGCCTTCCCCGTCGCGGAGGGTGTCGTCGGCATCAGCATCGACACCACCTACCGCAGCGGTCACTACGAGGGGTCGCTGGGCACCGAGCAACTCCAGTGGCTGGAACGGACGTTGGCCGCGCACAGCTCCCGCCATTACGACGCGGACGGGCGGCTGGTGCGCAATGCCGGTGCCGATGACGCGCACATCCTGGTGTTCAGCCACCATCACAGCCCGAGCATGACCCGGCGACCTGACGCGGCGCGTGCGGAGGAACGGCGGCACGACGGCGAGGAGGTCATCGCCCTGCTGAACCGGTTCCCGAACGTGGTGGCGTGGATCAACGGCCACAGCCACATCAATCGCATCACGCCGCACGCCCACCCGACGGCCGCCCGTTCCTTCTGGGAGGTCAACACCGCCTCGCATGTGGACTATCCGCAGCATGCCCGGGTCATCGAACTCGTCGACAACCACGACGGGACGCTGTCCCTGTTCACCACCCTCATCGAGTCCGCCGCGCCGCACCGCACGGACTTCGGCGACCTGTCGGCCGTCGGGCTCGCGTCCCTCTACCGCGAGCTGTCCTACAACGCACCCGGTCTCGCCGGTATGACGGGCGCGGTCCACGAAGGGCTGGCGGGCACCGCGGCGGACCGCAACACCGAACTCCTCGTACGACGGGCCTGATCCGGGACGGTCACGTCAGCCGTCGTTCCACCGGGGCTCGCCCGTCGTCGGTCCGGGCCGGCCCCGCTCAGGCCGCGGAGAGCAAGAAGTCGGCGAAGTGCTCGGCCAGCGGTTCCCCGGTGAGCGGTTCCAGGAACAGGAATTGCCCCTGCGGATTCACCTCAAGCCAGACCGGCTCCCCTTCCGGGGTCAGTTTCAGGTCCACGATGCCCATGCGCAGGCCGAGTTGGCGCAGTACGGTACCGACGCGCCGCCGGATGTCGTCGGGGACGGGCCACGCCGAGATGGGCACATTGAGGTCGGGGCGCCAGTCGAGCGCGGTGGTCTCGATCAGCGCGGCATACATCCGGTCACCGAAGCAATTGAGCCTGATGTGGCGGCTTCCTTCGATGTACTCCTGATACGTCGCAGGGCAGATCTCGAACGACGGCGCCGGAATCAGTTCCGGGTCGTCGAGCCGGCGTGTGTAGAGGGAGGGCCCGCGGGCGCCGACCACGGGCTTGACGATGGTCCGTCCGACCTGCCGGGTGAAGGCGATGACCTCGTCCCGTGACTGCGAGATCAGGGTCCGTGGCACCCGGAATCCCGACGCGTGGGCCACGGCCAGTTGATACAGCTTGTCGGCGGCCAGGTCGGTCGCGGCGGGCGGCGAAATCCAGTCGCCGTGAAAGGTGGCCGCGAGAATTCCGCCCAGCGCGCCACGGCAGTCGTTGTTGACCAGACTGCGCTCATGGGCGCTGCCCGCCGCCCCGGTGATGTCCTGATCGGCCCTGGCCCGCCGCCACCACAGCAGCGCCGCCTCCTCCGGCGACACCGGCACGCCCTCGGACGTCAGGACGGTCGCGGCACCGGCGCGACCGTCCGCTTCCTCGCGGTGGGAGCGCCAAGAGAGGCTCCGCCGGCCGCTGATGGTGTCGCATTCCACGACATGGAAGGCGTGACCGCGGCTGCGCACCGCGTGCTGGACCGCGAGGGCATGCAGGTCGTCGTGGAAGGAGACGGCCAGGATCATGCCATGTCGCACGCGTCGCTATGGCTCGCCTCGCCGAATTCACAGCCCGATTCGGCGGCCACCCCCGCGAGGTTGTCGGCGACGATTTCCAGACCGGTGGTGAGCCGCACCGCCTGTTCCCACGCCCGGAGTTGCTCGGGGGTCTTCAGCCGCACAAAGCCGCTCGGCTGGACCCGGAGGACGACGGGGGGTGGTGTCGTGACGAACTCTTCCGAGTTCTTGTCCAGCGGATCGCCGAGGTTGAACTCAGACATCGCTCTCACCTTCGGAACGCACATGTCGGAACACACATGGATGGGCTTTGTCTCTCCTTCCACTGAACCACCGGTGGGTCGCCGCCGCCTCCCGGGCCGCTGTGCGGGCCGTGCGCTACCCCCGTCCCGACGGCACCGGCAGCGGGCCGGCCGCGCAGGTCACATCGTGCTCCGGGGCGGCTCCGTCGAGGAGATAGGCGTTCACCAGGCCGTCCACGCACGCATTGCCGTTCTGGTACTGGCCGTGATCGCCGCCGCCGGTCACGGTGACCAGCCGCGAACCGCGCAGCGCCCGGTGTGCCGCGAGCGCGCCCTCGTAGTGCGTGGCGGGATCGTGCTCCGAGTTGAGCATCAGTGTGGTCGGCAGGCCCTTGCCGGTGACGCGTACGCGGGGTGCGGCGGGCACCGGCCAGGCCGCGCAGGTCGCCGCGTAGGCGAGTTCGCGCGCCCCGGCGAGCGGATGGGCCGCGGTGTCCTCGGCGCTGCGCCGGAGCCAGTAGCCGAGGTCACCGCGCCACCGGGTGTCGTTGCAGGTCACCGAGAAGAAGGCGGCGGCGAACCCCGGGGACAGATAGCTGCCGAAGAGCTTTCCGACGAGGGTGCGCTCGGCCGGTGTGGCGGTCGGCCAGTGGTCGAGGGCGCTGAGGGCGGACGCCAGTGGGGCGAACTGCCGCTGTGCGTTGTAGAGGTTCTGAAGGGTGGCGTTGTCGAGCTGGTTGGGCCCGATCGTCAGGGAACCGACGGTCAGCGGATGGTCCCGCAGGGCGCGGCGGCGCGCCTCCCAGCGTGCCTTCGCCTCGCCCGCGGTACGCCCGTAGTGGTACGTGGCGTCGTACCGGGCGATCCAGGGCAGGAAGTCCTGCTCGAAGCGCCGCTGGAAGCTTCTCGGCTGGCCTGCTTCGGCGTTCTGCCAGGTACCGCTGAAGTCCAGGTTGCTGTCCAGTACGGCGCGCTCGACGCGCCGCGGGAACTCCGTCGCGTAATAGGCGCCGAGCCAGGTCGCGTAGGAGGGCCCGTAATAGGAGATCTTCCGTACGCCGAGCAGGGCACGGAACAGATCCATGTCGCGCACCGCCTGCTCGGTGGTCAGCCAGGGCACCACGTCGCCGCTGCGCCGCAGACAGCCGGCGACGAGCCGCCGGGAGCGGTCGAGGACGCCGCGCAGGGCCGCGGGCGAACGGTCGCGGAAGTCGTGGGCGTAGAAGTCCTGGAACTCGGCGTCGGTCTGGCACCGGGCGGGTGTGCTGCTGCCGACGCCGCGCTGGTCGAAGCCGACCACGTCGTATGCGGCGCCCACGGCGGGCGAGCGTGCGGCGAAGTCCGCGGGCCGGGTCAGCCCCGAGGCCCCCGGCCCACCCGCCGCCATCATCAGGACACCGCGCCGCCGGGCGGGGTCGGTCGCGCGGTGCCGGGAGACCGCGACGGTGAGGTCCGGCCCGGTGTCCGGGTGATGCCAGTCGCGCGGCACGGTCATGCGCGCGCACTCCAGAGACGGTTTCCCCGCGCAGGGCTGCCAGTTGAGCCGCTGGTGGGCGTAGCGGGCCGGTACCGGCGGCGCGGACCGGTCCGCCGCGCGGGCCGGGGCCGCGGTGGGAAGCACCGCCGTCAGCAATGCGGCGGCGGCCATTCCCGACAGCGCGGCTCTCGGCCACCGTGGTGTTCTGAACGCGGACATCGATCCTCCCGTCGGCGCGCGGGGTGCGCTGCCACGGCAAGAATCCTCGGCGTCCGGCCGGTCCGCGGTCGATCACACTGGTGCCCGTTCGCGGGGTGGCACCAGCACCACCACGGCTCTCCCCGCGTCGCAGCACGCGCCGTGCGCGCGCCGCCGTCGTCGTCCCCGTCGCCGTCCTCGCCGACGCAGGCCGTGGGGACGCGGCGCCGACGGCCTCCCCCTCTCCGTCCGGACCGGGGCGCTGGGGCGTCCGGGGGACCCCGGCCGAGGTGCTGCGGCCGCGCGGCGGTCGTGGGCAGTACTGTCAGGGCGGGCATATCGGCAGATATGCGGCAGAACAACACCATTGGTGGAGTCTGTATGTCCCCCTCCGTCCCCACGCGGTCGGCCCGACGGCGTACCTTCGGCGCCCTGTGCGTACTGCTGGCCGTCGGCGTCGTCATCACCGGCCTGGTCCAGGCGGCGCCGTCCGCCACGCCCCGCGCGCTCGATCCGCGGATCGCCTCGGTCATGCGGAAGCCGGACTACCGGCATGCCCAGTGGGGCCTGTTCCAACAGGACCCGCGGACCGGCAAGGTGACCCACTCCCGCTACGCCGACCAGTTCTTCATCCCCGGTTCGGCGGCCAAGCTGTTCAGCGTCAGCGGGACCTGGCACACCCTGGGCGGCGACCACCGCTTCGTCACGCCGGTCCACGCCGTCGGACAGCGCCGGAACGCGACGCTCAAGGGCGATCTGGACCTGGTGGCGCAGGGCGATCTGACCCTCGGCGGCAGAACCCGCAAGGACGGCACGGTCGCGTACACCACCATCGACCACACCTACGCCAACGACGTCCCGGGAGCCACCCTCACTCCGGAGAACCCGCTGGCCGGTATCGACCAGCTGGCCCGGCAGGTACGGCGGACGGGGATCCGCCGGGTCGACGGCGATGTGGTCGTCGACGCCCGGCTGTTCACACCGGACCCCGGCCTCGATCCGGTCCCCACCCCGCTGATCGTCAATGACAACGTCATCGATCTGCTCACCACCCCCGGCGCCGAGGCAGGCACCCCCGCCGGTCTGGAGTGGCGCCCGAAGGTCGCGCCCTACCACGTCACGTCCTCCGTCCGCACGGTCGCGGCAGGCAAACCCTCCGACATCAACGTGCGCAGCTCCCCCGACGGCACCCGCATCCAGCTGTCCGGCACCATCGCCGCCGACTCGGCCCCCGTCCTCCGGGTGTCCGCCGTCAAGGACCCGAACGCCTTCGGCCGCACCGCCCTGATCGAGGCACTACAGCGGGCCGGTGTCGAGGTCCGCGCGAAGGCCGTGGGCCGCAACCCCGTCCGCCGACTGCCGCGCTCCTATGAGGGCGCCCCCACCGTGGCCCGCTACACCTCCCCCGTGTACGCCCAGTACGCCAAGCTCATCCTCAAGGTGAGCCACAACCTCGGGGCGAATCTGGGGATCTGCCTGATGGCGACGAGCACGGGAAGCACCAACTGCGACGACGGCTTCCCCGTCCTCGCCACATTCCTGGACCGTGCCCAGGTGGACCGCAAGGCCGTACAACTCGCCGACGGCCGCGGCGGCAACCCCGCCGACCGGACCACCCCGCGTGCCATGGCACAGATCCTGACGTACTGGCAGCGCACCCCCGAGGCCCGGCGCTTCCGCACCTCGCTGCCGATCCTGGGCGTCGACGGCACCCTGGCGGACTCCTGCCGCAGCTGCCCGTCACGGGGCAAGGTCTTCGCCAAGACCGGCACCGCGGCGGGCGGCGACCTCCTCAACGACCGGCTGGCCGTGGGCGCCGAAACCACGGCCGGCTATCTGGAGACCCGTAAGGGCCACTTCGACGTCTTCTTCGCCGGCGTGAACGGCGCCGCCACCCCCACCGCCGACATCACCGGCGTCCTGACCATCGCCAACGACGTGGCCGACGTCGCCGCCCACCTCCAGCAACAGGCCGGCGGGGGGAACTGAGGGGGGCGGCGGGGGCCACGAGCCACCCTCCCCCGGGGCTTTAATTGGCATCTTGGATGCCACTTCTATAGAGTGCTGCCGTGCGACTCACCAAAAGCACCGACATCGCCCTCCGCATCGCCATGCGCCTGGCGGTGCTCGGCGACGCGGGCGATGCGCCCACCACCCGGGAGGTGGCGAGCGCCGTCCAGGTGCCGTACACCCATGCCGCCAAGGTGGTCAGCAAGCTTCAGCATCTCGGCGCCGTCGAAGCGCGGCGCGGGCGAGGTGGTGGGCTGGCGCTGACGACGGCGGGGCGTACGGGGTCGCTCGGGCGGCTGGTGCGTGAGCTGGAGGGGACCGATGACGTCGTGGGGTGCGAGGACGATCCGCCGTGTCCGCTGCGTGGCGGGTGCCGGCTGCGCGGGGCGCTGCGGGCGGCGCAGGAAGCGTTCTACGCCTCGCTCGATCCGCTCTCCGTCGCCGACCTGGTCGAATCGCCGACCGGGCCGCTGCTGATCAGCCTGACGCCCGCCCCACCCTCGGACTGATCCGCCCTCGGACTGATCCGTCCACGGACCGACCCACCCACGGACTGAGCGCGCCGCCCGGCTGCCCGGCGGCGCGCCCTCGGATCAACCCGCCCCGTACGCCGCCTTTTTCACGGCTGGAAATACGCATCCAAGATGCGACTTTACTTCTCCCCCACCTTCGAGAGTCCGGAGTTACCCATGCTGTCGCCGAAGTCCGCCGAGACCGTACGTGCCACCCTCCCCGCCGTGAGCGGAGCCATCGACGAGATCACGACGCTCTTCTACGAGAAGCTCTTCGCCGCCCACCCCGAGCTGCTGCGCGATCTCTTCAACCGCGGCAACCAGGCCAACGGCAGTCAGCGGCAGGCCCTCGCCGGGTCCATCGCCACCTTCGCGCACCATCTCCTCGACCACCCGGACCGCCGGCCGGACGCCATGCTCGCGCGGATCGCGCACAAGCACGCCTCCCTCGGAGTGCGCGAGGACCAGTACCCGGTCGTGCGGGAGCACCTCTTCGCGGCCCTCGCCGAGGTGCTGGGCGAGGCGGTGACCGACGAGGTCGTACGGGCCTGGGACGAGGTGTACTGGCTGATGGCCCATGCCCTGATCGCCGTCGAGAAGCGGCTCCTGCGGGAGGCGGGCGTACGGGACGGCGCGGTATGGCGGCCCTACCGGGTGGCCGGCCGGGTGCAGGAGACCGATGAGGTGGCCACCTTCCTCCTGCGGCCTGCCGACGGCGCTCCCATACCGGCGTCCCGGCCCGGCCAGTACGTCTCTGTGCAGGTCCAACTCCCGGACGGTGCACGGCAGATACGGCAGTACAGCCTGTCCGGGCAGCCGGACGGCGGGCTACAGATCTCCGTGAAGCGGGTGGCGGCGGACGGCCCGTCCGGCGCCCCCGCGGGCGAGGTGTCCGAGTATCTGCACACGCGGGTGCACGGCGGGGAGACCCTGTACGTGAGCCCGCCGTTCGGCGATGTGGTGCTGTCCGACGACGGTGACGGGCCGCTGCTCTTCGCCTCGGCGGGTATCGGCTGCACCCCGATGATCGGCATGCTCGCGCACCTCGCCGCCACCGGCTCCCGGCGCCGGATCATCACCGCGCACGCTGACCGCTCCCCCGCCACGCACCCGTTCCGTACGGATCTGCACCGGCTCACCGGCAAGCTCGCCGACGCGACGGCGGAACTCTGGTACGAGGAGGGGGCCGGGATCGAGGGGAAAGGCGCGGGGTGGGAGACGGGCGGCGCGGTGGACGCGGTGACCGTGCGCTCCGGGCTGATGGATCTGAGGCAGCTCGCCCTTCCGGCCGGGACCACGGCGTATCTGTGCGGGCCGGTGCCGTTCATGAAGGCGGTACGGGCCCAACTGCTGGACTCCGGCGTACCGTCCGCGGCGATCCACCATGAGGTGTTCGGGCCGGACCTCGGGCTGTAGGTGCCACGGCCCAGGGCATCGGGTCGGTGCGTGCGGGAACGGCGTTGCCAACGGTCGGTGGGGGCAGCAAGATCGAGGAATGACAGCGAACCTGCCTTCCGCGTCGGCGGCCGTGGTCCGGCTGACGCGGTTCACGCGGACGGAACTGAGCGAGATCGTCGGGGACGGCGAGGACGCCTTCGGGGTCTCCTGGACCGGGCTGACCTGGCGGGGCAAGGAGGAGCACTTCGGCATCGAACGGGACGGCCGTCTCGTGGCGCACACCGGTCTGGTGACGGTTCCGCTGTCGATCGGCTCCGTGGAAACCCGGGCGGTCGGCGTCGGCGGGGTGGTCGTCGCTCCCGGCCTGAGAGGGCAGGGACTGGCGCGGGTCGTCATGACCGCCGCTCTGGAGCACGCCCGCACGGTGGGACCGGATTACGGCCTTCTCTTCTGTATGCCACATCTCCTCCCGCTGTACGAGCGGTTCGGCTGGCAGCAGCTCCATGAGGAGGTGGAGGTCGAGCAGCCCGAGGACACCACCGCGGTCATGCCGCTGCGGAGCATGTGGGTGCCGCTGCGCGAGGGGGCGCGGTGGCCGGTGGGGCCGGTGCGGCTGCGGTCGCTGCCCATGTGAGCGACCGCGTCGTCACGGGCTCGACGGGGCGGGACCGGCCGCACCCCCGCGTGCGGCCGCCGCCGTCCTCGGCTCGGGACTGCCACGGGAGTTCGTATGTGTCCTTCGTCCGCGTGGCCGCCCGGCGCGTCGTTTGGACAGCTCACGGGCCTCCGACACCGTGAAGGCGTGCGCCCACTCCTCCTTCGCCTCGTCGCAGCGACGGCCGTTCTCCTCGCGGTCGGCGGCTGTGTGTCCCTTCCCGCCGACGGCTCCCCGCACGACCCCGGCCCCTCGTCGGGCGGACGCACGGTCGCCCCGGCCCGGCCCTCGCCGCTGGTGCTGCCCACCCAGGGGTCGTCGCGGGAGCGGCTGGTGGATGTGGCGTCCGCACGGCGGAAGGCGAAGCGGCCCGCGGCGTCACGGAAGGGGCACGCCGCCCCGCGGCACACCGCGCCGGGGCACCGAGCGGAACGGCGTCCCGTGGGGCGGCCGGTGCCGCGGCCCGCTCGTTCGGTGGCGTCGAGGCCGCGTCCGGTGCCGGTGCGCACGGTGCCGGGGAAGCGGCATCACGTGGCGGCGCCGCCGCGCACGCACCGGCGGCCGCCGCGGCCCCGCCCGACGATCGATCCCGGTGTGGTGTGCCGGATGGCGGCCGGCCGGGTCCGCGGGGATCTGCTGCGGCTGTGCCATCGGACGTACGGGCACTGAGGCGGTGCGGCCGCCGGGCCGGTCCCGGCGGCGCCGACCGCTGAGCGTCAGGAACGGGAGTCGGTGCGGGGCACCCAGCCGTTGCCGGCTCCGGTGTGGATCAGGTCCTGGGCGTAGCGCCAGAGGTCGGCGGAGGCGTCCTTGATCACGGACTTGCGGGCGAGCACGTCGTCCTCCGTGACGCCCGGGGTGCGCCAGGTCCCGCCGTGGTTGCCGTAGTTGAGCAGCAGCGGCTGGAGCCGGTCCATGGCCTTGGCGAAACGTGCCTCGGGGGTGGCCCGGGCCTCGAACTCGTCCCACAGGGCCCGGAAATGCTCGCGCTGGTCGTCGGGCAGCAGCGCGAAGAGCTTGTCCGCCGCCCGCTGTTCCCTCTCCTCCTGGTCCGCGGCGGCCACGGTGTCGTACAGGAAGGTGTCTCCGGCGTAGATCTCCACCAGGTCGTGCACGACGACCAGGGCGAGCACCTTGCTGGTGTCGAGGGGTTCGTCCGCGTATTCCGTGAGCACCAGGGTCATCAGTGCGAGGTGCCAGGAGTGCTCGGCGTCGTTCTCCTTGCGGTCCGCGCTCAGCAGCGGACTGCGCCGGAAGACGTTCTTGAGGCGGTCGACCTCCATGATGAACTCGATCTGGCGGCGCAGCCGTTCGGGGGTGCCGTCGGGCTGCCGGACGGCCTCGGCGAGCAGGGGGAGGTCCTCGTCGTGCGGCATGGCAGGCTCCTTGGAGGGGGTTGGGGGGACGCGCCGTTCAGCGGTGGAGGTATTGCAGAACGACGCCGGCCATGAGCAATAACGTCGTCACCCATAGCGCGGGAGGCGGCCGGCGGCGGCCGATGATGCTCGCGGCCACGCTCACCACGAAGGCGGCGGCCATCGCCTGGTCGATGGCGAGGGTGGCGACGGTGACGGCCACGGCGGTCACCGTGACGGTCAGGCCCAGGCGGTCGGTGCCGCCCGGCCGGCGGGTGGTCAGCATCTTGACCGCCACGAAGACCAGGGCGCCCGTGGTGGCCTCCACCGGGACATGGACCAGGACCGGGCCGAGGAACAGGCAGGAGAACAGCAGCAGTCCGGTGACGACCGCCGCGATCCCGGTCCGGGCACCGGCGCGGATCCCGACCGCGCTCTCCACGAACGCCACGAAGCTGGACGATCCCACGGCGGACCCGGCGACGGTGGCCCCGGCGTCGACCAGCAGCGCCGCACGCATCCCGGGTACCCGCCCCTTGGCGTCCTGCAACGGGGTGTGCGCCGAGAGGCCCACCACCTTCGCGATGCTGCCGAAGAAGTCGAGTGCGAACAGCACCAGAATGACGCTCCATGCCCGGGGATCGGTGAGGACCGTGAGGTCGAAGCGGAAGAGCGCCGCGCCGCTTCCGTGGACGCCGTCGTGGACCGCGCCGGCACGGAGGCCCGCGACGGCGCAGTACAGCGCGGCGGCCGCGATGCCGCCCAGGACGGCCGCGGCCCGTGCGCCGAGCCGGTCCAGGACCAGGGCGACCGCGAGGCCGAGGTACAGCGCCACGGCGGGTGGTCCGGTCCAGTCGCCCAGGCCGGACAGCCGCCCGTCGGTGGTGCGCACGAGGTGTGCGATCTGCAGCCCCACCAGGCCGATGAACGCGCCGACCGCGGCGGCGAGGGCCGAACGCAGCTCCGGCGGGATGGCGTTGATCACCGCCGCGCGCAGCCGCAGCAGCGACACCGCCAGCATCGCCACTCCGGACCAGAACACCATGCCCAGCGCCTGGGGCCAGGTGTAGGCGAGGGTGCCGACCACGGAGAACGCCACCATCGCGTTCATCTCCATGCCCGGTGCCACCGCGAACGGGAGCCGGGCCCACAGCCCCATGGCCATGGTGGCGAGGCCGCCGACCGCCGCCGTCGCGAAGAAGGCGGCGGAGTGCGGGATGCCTCCCTGGGCGAGGATCGCCGGGTTGACGACCACGATGTAGGAGAGCGCCAGGAACGTCGATATCCCGGCGACGATCTCACGGCGCCAGGTCGAGCCGCGGGCGCTCAGGGAGAAGTACCGGTCGACGGCTCCGGGCCCGGCCGGGGCGTCGCGCCGGAGCAGTTCCGGGCCGCGCCCCGGGCTGTCCGGAGTGGTCACGCCGGGGTCCCCCGGGGCGGGGAGGCGGGCGCCACCGGGCTGATGGTGTCCCCGACATCGCCCAGCACGACCTGATCGGGGGCGTCCGGCCGCACCGCGTAGAACTTCCCGTTCAGCGCGCCCGACACCTGTCCGACGTGCAGGGTCAGCGACACCTGGAGCTGCTCGGCGTAGCGGGCCAGGGCGAGCGCGCCCTGGCGGGTGGAGTGGCAGGTGAAGATCTCGACGTCGGCACCGGGCCGGACCGTCAGCTGCATCAGGGCCATGAGGGTCACCCCGCTGGCCACCACACCGTCAATGATCACCAGCCGGTCGGCCTGTGAGGGCAGCCATTCGTCCACCCCGACGAGGAGTCCGCCGCCCACCGGCATCCGCTTGGCCTGGGGCGTCCAGCCCTGGCGCTGGGGCATGACACCGAGCCGTTCGGCGAGGATGCGGCCTTCGCGTTCCGGCGCTATGACGGTCGTTCCCCATGCGGAGGCACGCCGGGCCGGCGGGACGGGCAGCATGCCGTAGATGTCGAGCAGCGCCTGGAGGTAGCGGGTGCGGTCGGCGTCCTGCTGGTGGGGGAGGTTGGCGACGGCCGTGACGGTGGCCATCCGCTCGGTCACATCGGGACGGACGGCGGACGCGACGGAGATGTTCTCCGGCAGCGGCCCCGGGGTGTGCAGCGACTCCAGCAGCTCGGGGCCGAAGTGGACCAAGTGGCTGAAGTAGGTGTCGTGTTCCTTCTCGAAGTCGTCCACCGTACGCCGGGCCTCCGGCGGGAGTCCTGGCCTGTCGAGCAAGCGAGCGGTGTTCATCGATGACCTCCGGTCCGTGGCTCGAAAGAGGGGTCGTGCGGGGAGACGGGGGCGGGCGTGGGCCCGGTGCGCGGCAGGCGGAGCAGCGCCGCCGGCGCGGCGGCCGCGGCGATGACCGCGGTGGCGCAGAAGGTCCACACGAAGTCTCCGGCCACCGGATGCTCCCCGTGGAGGAGGACCAGCAGCGCCAGGCCGAGGGAGCCGCCGAGGTACTGCGCCGTGGTGACCAGGGCGCTCCCGGTGCCGTTGCTCTCCGGCGGGAGGTCGCGGGTGCCGGTGATGAACATGCCGGTGAACGCCATGCCCTGGCCGAAGCCGCTGAGCAGCAGCCCCGGCAGGATGCCCGCCAGGTATCCGCCCCGGGTGCCGGCGGCCAGCGCGAGCACCACCAGTCCGGCCGCTCCGGTGAGGTAGGCGAGGGACAGCAGCCGCCCCAGCGGCAGGCGGCCGGCCAGCCGTCCGGCGACCGTGTTTCCCACCACGATGGTCCCGGCGAGCGGCAGGAAGGCCATGCCGGCGGCGAGCGCGCTGTAGCCCCGTACGTTCTGGAGGTACAGGGTGACGAGGTAGAACTCGGCGCCGAAGCTCGCCATGTACAACGCCGCGACCAGGCAGGCCACTTGGAGGGCCCGTACGCCCAGCAGGGCGCGGGGCACCAGCGGCCGGCGCCGGCCGCGGACGAGGACCCCGCCGGCGAGCACCGCCACCACCAGCGCCGCGGCGACGACGGGCAGGGAGGGGCGGGCGCGGGAGAGTTCGGTGCAGGCCAGGACGACGGCGACGACCGCGGCACAGGCGGAGAGGGTGACCGCGGTGGCGAGCGGGGCCCGCTCGGTGTGTGTGGTGGCACGGACCGCACGTCCGGCGGCGAGCAGACAGACCGCCACGATGGGGAGGTTGATCCAGAAGATCCACTGCCAGGAGGCCACTTCGAGGATGCCTCCCCCGGCCGTGACACCGAGGGCGAGTCCGACCGCGCCCGTGGTCCCCCACACGCTCACCGCCCGGTCCCGGGCCGGCCCCGACGGGTAGGCGGAGCTGAGCAGCCCCAGCGTCGCCGGCACCAGCAGGGCGGCCGCCACCCCCTGCCCGACGCGCGCCGCGATCAGGGGGGCCGCGGACGACGAGAGCGCGGCGCCGACCGAGGACGCGGCGAAGAGCAGCTGGGCGGTGAGGAAGACCCGGCCGGGTCCGAAGACATCGGCCAACTGCCCGCCCAGCAGCAGGAATCCGGCGAAGAAGATGGCGTAGGCGCTGACGATCCACTGAAGGGCGACCGCGGAGAAGTGCAGGCTTCCCCCGATGTCGGGGAGCGCGACGTAGATGATGGAGAAGTCGAGCGCCACCAGCAGCTGTGCCCCGGCCAAGGCCGTGAGTAAGCGGGCACCCGGAGTCGGTACGGGAGAAGCGGGCACGGTCGGTCAGCCTCCGTAGGTCGACTGGTCAGCCCAGGGCGGCGAGCGCCTTCAGGAACACGTCCCAGAACCGCTCGGTGTCCAGATGCGTCGCCACCAGGGCATTGGGGGCTCTCCCCGTCACACCGTAGAGGTCGATCACGGTCGCGCCACGGGTGAACTCGCCACGCAATTCGATCGAGACGGGGGCCTCGACGCAGTCCACCAGGCTCGGGTCGAGCACCCGGGCGATGGCGACGGGGTCGTGCAGCGGCGCGTCGGGCAGATCCCAGATCTGGTCGTAGGTGCGGGAACGGAAGGCGAGGAGGGCCGCGGACACCTCGCTGATGTGGGTGCCGACATCGAGGATCCGGTCCAGCACCTCACGGGTGACCGGGGCCTGGTGGGTGACGTTGAGGCCGCAGTAGGTGAGGGGGACGCCGGTGGCGAGTACTTCGTGGGCGGCCTCGGGGTCGACCAGGATGTTGTACTCGGAGTAGGGCAGGGTGTTGCCGCGGTGGGTGGCCCCTCCCATGCAGACGATCTCCTTGATCTTCGTCTTGTCCTCCGGGTGCAGGGCGAGGAGTCCGGCGATATTCGTCTGCGGGCCGGTGACCACCAGGGTGACGGGTTCCGGGCTGTCGGACAGGATGCCGTGGATCAGGTCCACGGCGTGCGCGGAGTGCAGCGGTACCTCGGGGTCGGGGAAGTCCCAGCCGTCCAGGCCGGTTTCGCCGTGCACATCGTCGCCGATCAGCAGCATGCCGGTGAGCGGCTTGGGGTATCCGGCGGCGACGGGGACGTCAAAAGCCTTGGCGAGGGCGCACATCCGCCGGGCGTTGAGCGCGGTCTTCGCCACGGTCTGGTTGCCCGCGCTGGTGGTCACGGCCTTCAGCTCCACGCGGGGGTCGCCGACGGCGAGCAGGATGGCCATCGCGTCGTCATGGCCGGGGTCGCAGTCCAGGATGATCGGGGTGGGCATGCGGGGCTCCCTGGTGGGTGGGTCGGGGAAACGGCGGCAGGCCGGCGGTACATGGCGCCGGCCGGGGTGCGGGCGACCGGTCCGTCACGCCGGGCCGGCGAGGGTCCGGTAGAAGGCCAGGTGGTGCCGGCCGGCGGTGGCGAAACCGTCCCGGAGGTGCTGGGCCAGGGCGCGGTCAGCGGTGGTCGGTGCGACGGCCGGCCGGTCCACCGCTTCCCGGAGCGCCTCGGTCAGGGCCCGGACATCGCCCGCGGGGACGAGGGTGGCGGCCGAGTAATCGGCCAGCAGCAGCGGCAGGTTGCCGGAGTCGCTGGCGATGATGCGGCGGCCGCAGATGACGGCCTGGGCGACGGACAGCGAGAACGGCTCGCCGTGGGCGCCGCGGTCGATGGTCGGGTGGATGACGAGGTCGCTGGCGCGGATCGCGGCCCAGCTCTGCTCGGGCCGGTAGTGGGTGAAGTGCACCCGCCCCTTCTCCTGCCAGACCGCGGCCCGTTCCAGCAGGGACTCGGGGATGCCGGGCGGCCAGATGAGGTGCTGGGTTCCCGCGTGCACGAAGTGCAGATCGGCGCCTTCGTCCAGCAGCGTCAGGGACGCCGCAAGGCTCAGGTGGGAGCCCTTCCACCGGGTCATCCGGCTGGGTTGCAGCACGGTGGTGCCACCCCCGCCGGGGAGCCGGAAGGGGGCTTCGAGCAGCGGCAGTGCCAGGGGCAGCGTGCTGACCTCGGCCGCGGGCAGTCGGCGACGGACCTCGCCGGCCACGAACTCGGAGTGCACGACGAGCGGGCCGGGGAGCGTGGCGAGGAACTCCCACCGCTCCGGCCGTTCGTCGATGTTGTGCAGATCGAAGACGAAGCGGCCGGGCCAGCGGCACTCCCGCAGCCGCGCCACGAGGGCGGTCACGACATCGGGTTTGTGCCACTGCGGGTTGTGCCAGTGCACGACGTCCGCGCTCCGGCACCGCTCGGCGAGCGCGGCGACAGCGGCCGGGTCGAAGGGGACCTCGATGTCGAGGGCCGGGTCGTAGTCGCAGTCCGGTGACCGCGGGGTGCCGACGACGGCCAGGACCTCGCACGGCAGGGCGCCGAGCTGGCCGACGACCGCCCGCAGATGGGTCTCTACACCGCCGGTGACCGGTAGGCCGGTCCAGTGGACATGGACGATGCGCACCGCGCGTCAGCCCTCCTCGGACATCGGGACGTCCTCGGCCAGCCGGAACCCCATCGCGTACAGCGAACGCGGGTAGGGGCCGTGCCGGCGCTGGCACCGGGCGAGGTCCCGGAACCGGTTGAAGGCCCCGCCCCGGGCGATGCGGTAGGCACCGAGCCGCAGATACAGGTCGTCCCGCACCACTTCCCCTCCCGGGTAGGGCTCGTAGGTGCTGCTGGTGTACTCCTCGACGTTGCCGGCCAGATCCAGGGCCCCGCACCACGACCGGCCGGCGGGGAAGGCCCCGACCGGGCTGCTCATGAGCAGGCCCGTCTCCAGCGTGTTGGCCGCGGCGGCGTCCCAGGTGTCACCCCAGGGGTGCCGCAGCCCGTCCGGCCCGCCCGCGGCGTACTCCCATTCCTGCTCGGTCGGCAGCCGGAAGCGGCGGCCGGTCCGCCGGCTCAGCCAGTCCGCGTACCAGTCGGCGGCCTCCGCGGTGACCGTGTAGACGGGGTGGTTGGCGGCGGCGGGGTCGTAGCGTCCGTAGTTCCAGTTGCTCGGCAGCCCGGCATGGCCGGTGTCCTTGAGGAAGACCGCGAACTCGGCGTTGGTGACCGGGTACTTGGCGAGGCGGAAGGCCGCGATCCCGACCGTGTGCCGTGGGCACTCCTTCGCCACCCAGGACCGCTGCACCCCGAACCGGGCGGAGTCGGCGTGCAGGGCGTCGACCGCGCTCTCGGGTGTGCCGATCTGCGCCCGGCCCGCGGGGACGGGCAGCATGACCGGGGCGTCCCAGCGGGTCCGCGGGTCGCCCGTGAGCGCCAGTGCGGTGCCCGCGGCCAGGCGGCGTTCGAGGGTGAGGGACGGATCCTCGACCAGGGCGGCGAGTTGCTCGGCCGGGCGGCCGGCCAGACGCGGGAAATCCTCCAGGCGCTCGGCCCTCGGTTCCACATAGCCTTCCGGCAGCCCCATCGCCGCCCGGTCGGTCAGGGCGTTGATATCGGCGTCGACCAGGTTCCTGTGCACGATGTGGGACATGTCGCTCCTACTTCCTGCGGACGGGATCCGGCTCCAGTACGGTGCGGACGTCCTCGCCGACCCGGCGCACGCCGAGGACGCGGAAGCCCGGGGCCCCGGCCAGGGAAGGGACTTCGAGGCCGCGGACCGCGGGGGCGCCGTCCTGGCCGAGCAGCCGGGGCGCGCTGTACCAGATCACCCGGTCCACCAGCCCCTCGCCGAGGAGGGCACCGGCCAGCGTGGCCCCGCCCTCGACCAGCAGCGACCGGATGCCCCGGTCGTACAGCGCGTGCAGGGCTTCGGTGAGATAGCGCGGGCCGGGGCCGATGGTGACCGGTTCGGCCGACCCGGGTGACGGGTCCGCCGCGGGGCGGGTGGTGAGGATCCAGGTGGGGGCTGCGCCGTCGGAGGCCAGCCGGGAGCGGGCAGGGGTGCGCAGCCGGCGGTCGAAGACCACCCGGACCGGCTGCCGGGCACCCGGGCGGCCGGCGGCGGTGCGTGCGGTGAGGGCGGGGTCGTCGGCCAGGACGGTGCCGCTGCCGACGGCGATCGCGTCGACCCGGGCCCGCAGCCGGTGGGTGTCGCGGCGGGCGGGCGGGCCGGTGATCCAGCGGCTGGATCCGTCGCGGGCGGCGATCCGTCCGTCGAGGGTGGTGGCGAGTTTGAGGGTGACATGCGGCCGCCGGGTGACCACGGCGGTCAGCCAGGCGTGGTTGGCCTCCGTGGCCTGCTCCGCGAGGAGCCCGGAGCGCACGTCGGCTCCGGAGCGGCGCAGTGCCGTGGCGCCCTCACCGGAGAGGGTGGGGTCGGGCACGGCGTAGATCACCCGGCGGATGCCCGCCTGGAGCAGTGCCTGGGTGCAGGGGCCCGTGCGGCCCTGCCGGCTGCACGGTTCGAGGGTGACCAGGGCGGTGCCGCCCTCGGCGCGGGGGCCCGCGGCGCGCAGTGCGTGGACCTCGGCGTGCGGTCCGCCGGCCTTCCGGTGCCACCCCTCCCCCGCCGTCCGGCCGTTGGCGTCGAGGATCACCGCCCCGACGACCGGGTTGGGTGCCACCGTGCCGAGCCCGCGCCGGGCCAGCGTCACCGCCCGGCGCATCGCGGTCCGCTCGCCGTCGGAGAAGGCCCGGCCGGCCCCGGAACCGTGCGGGGTCACTGCGGCACCTGCCCCGGGAGCGCCGCCCGCAGGCCGGTGACCTGCTGTGCCGTGCCCAGCGCGTCGAGATGGCCCATCAACCGGTCCTTGACTTCCAGATACGCCTCGTTGAACGGGGTGCGGAAGCCGCCGAGCGGGACCCGGTCCTCGACCACCGTCCCCTGCGCGGCGAGCTGGGCGACCTTCTCCGGGTTGTTCGTCATCAGCCGTACCCGGGTGATGCCCAGGTGCCGCAGGCAGTCCGCGGCCATCCGGAAGTCCCGGCTCTCCGCCGGGAAGCCGAGGGCGAGATTGGCGCTGATGGTGTCGTGCCCCACCGACTGGAGCGCATAGGCACGGATCTTGTTCGCCAGCCCGATGCCCCGCCCTTCCTGCCGGAGCATATAGACGAGCACACCGTTGTACGACCGGACGATGGCGGCCAGCGCCGCGGAGAGCTGGGGCCCGCAGTCGCACTTCTCGGAGCCGAGGACATCGCCGGTGAAGCAGGCACTGTGGATACGCACGAGCGGCGGGGCGGCGGATTCGCTGCGTGGTGCCAGGGTCCGCAGGGTGACCACTTCTTCCGTCTCCCGGCCGTCCGCGCCGACCTGCCCGAAGACGGTCAGCTGCATCAGGGTGGCGCCGACCGGGACCGGGGCGCTCGCGAGGCGGACCACCACCGCCTCATCGGATGTCGTCATCGGGCGGCCCCTACCGGTTCCGGACGGACGGCGCGGCGGCGGCCGCCTCGATGCCGTAGACCCGGCCGTCGTAGGAGGAGGCCAGGAACCGGCCCGGGGAGCCGGCCGGGGCCAGTGCCGAGATCCCGGCGGTCGTGGGCCGTTCGTCGCACACCCAGGTGCCGGCCGCGGGGTCATGGACGGCGACCCGTCCGTGGTAGCCGCCCGTCGCGATCAGTCCGGTGTGCGGGTCGACGGCGACGCACTTGATGCTGTTGCGGTGCGGGGTCGTCACCACGGCCTCTTCCTCACCGGCCGCGGTCCAGATCCGGAGCGTCAGATCGCGGCCCACGCTGACGAAGCGGCCGTCCGGCAGGGCGTCCGCGGCGTTGGCTATGCGGGCGTGTGCCGCTTCCTTCGCGGCCAGGAGTTTCAGGTCCGGCAGGGCGTGCCACCTCGCGGCGCCGGTGGCGCACACGCTGAAGAGCACCTCGCCCTGGACGGCGACCCCCTTGACGGCGTTCTCCTGGATGCGCCGCACATCGACCAGCTTCAGTCCGGTGCCGTCCCCGTCCCGCAGGATCAGGGCCTCGCCGGTGTAGGTGCCGACGATGAGCGTCTCGCCGTCCGAAGTGGTGTGGACGGCGGCGCAGTTGAGCGGGGAGCGGTGCTGGTACAGCAGGGTGCCGGTGGTCGCGTCGTAGAGGGCGCCGAGCTGGCCGCCGCTGACGACGGTGCCCACGACCGCGGTGACGAAGTTGCAGCAGCTGCCGAGTTCGGCCACCACCGCGTCGTCCCGGCGGACCGTGCCGCTGTCGCCCACCGTGAACCGTCCCGTGGGGGTGCTCGTGACCGCGTTCAGTCCCGGTGTGGGCTCGACGGCGGTCAGGTCCCAGGTCCCGCCGTCCCGGTCGAAGACCGCGTAACTCGATCCGAAGGTGCCGAAGACCCAGCGGGTGGCGCTCAGTTTGGCGCAGGAGCGCAGCCAGACGTCGGCCGGCACCTCGCTCGTCAGCAGATGGGCCGGGTCCCCGCCCTGGTCCAGGCGCCACAGCCGTACGGTGCGGTCATAGCTGGAGCTGAGCAGAATGCCGCCCTCGGCGTCGTACGCGAGCCGTTTGATGCCGGCGTCGTGCACCCGGTGGCGCCGCGTCCCCGACGGGTCGATCAGGATCAGCTCGCCCTCGTCGTTGCCGAGCGCGAAGCTGTCCACGCCCAGGACGGCGACGGTGTCCGTTTCGACGTCCCCGAGGTCGATGGTGCGCAGCAGGGTGCCGTCGGCGCTGTCCCAGCGGCGTACCGTTCCGTCGTCGCTGGTGGTCACCAACTCGGTGCCGTTCCGCACCCATTCGACGGACAGGACGTCCGCCTCATGCCCTTCCAGCCGGTGGATCAGCCGGCCGTCCAGGTCGTAGATGCGGGCGAGGTGATCGCGGGACGCCGTGGCCACCCGGGTTTCATCGGGGGAGATCACGGTCATCTCCACATCGTCCTTCTGATCCGTGAGCACCGAGATGAGACGCAGATCGGGCACGGACCATAAACGGGCGGAATAGTCGCTGCTCGACGTCACCACGATCCGGCCGGACGCGGAGAACCGGCACTGGTTGGCGAGGTGGTCGTGGCGTGCCTCGGTGATGGCGGTATGGGTGACCGCATTCCAGAGAATTACCCGGTTGTCATAGCCGGCGGTCACCACCAGGTCGCCGTGTGCGTCGATTCCACTGATCGGCGACGTGTGCTTGATCATGCAGTCTCCTCGTCGTTACGTATCCGACCGCAAGGGGGCATGCCGGTGCGCCCGTGCGGAGGTATGGCACCACAGCGAATGGTGGGCGATAACGCCGAATGACCAGCCGGCGAGACTCACGCCAACGAAAAAGAAATCAGAATCGACCAGCGAAGAAATGATGGCCCATTCCGGGCCGAAGCAGGACACTAGTTTTTGGCACATGACCACGTCAACGGCGATTGGCCAACTGTCTTGATTTCACTGGTTTGTGCCGACGAAAAGCAGCACCTGATTCGCGCCAAGATCCAATGAACCGGCCCGCCGCCCGCACCGTCCCCGCCTGTACAATTCCGTGCCGGCTCGCCCGCACCACGGGGTGCGCCCCTGTCGAAATCCGCGCACCCACGCCGCACCCACCCGGACGACACATCTCCCACCCACCCTGGAATCCGGCCAATATGGCGGGGTCATATTGCTGAACAGCCCGCCGCGTCCTTCCATGAAGAGGAATCGATCTAGGGGGCACAGTGAACGACCTGGACGGCGCACTGAAGTACCTCAGCAACTCCGGCCCCGAGTTCGGTCCCGGGGTGAGCAATCACGGCCCCATGGCGGCGGAGGCCCTGGGACAGCTCGGGCACACCGCGGCGATCGGGGCCTGGGTGAGCTCGTACCGGAAGGTGCTCTACGAGGACACCTACGGACGATTCCAAGAGATCACCCACGACAACTGGCGCCCGGCCCTGGGCAATATGCGGCTCCTCGGGGACTGGAACGCATTCTTCCGGCGGGAACTGGACGGCGCCGCCTGGACCGATGTGCTCGCCCGCTGGTGGCCCCGGCTGCTGCCGGGCTTCGCCGCGGGGGGCGGCCATGGCGTCATCCGCACCGGGCACGCGGTGCGGATGCTGAAGGAATCCGCCGGCCCCTGGCGCATCGAGGAGCTCGCCCGTGGGCTCGGTTACTGGGCCGCCCGCTACCAGGAGCTCCCCGAGGAACCGTCCACGCCACGTCGACGGGATCTGGCGCAGGCGTGGGAGGCGGTCCCCAAGCTGCGCAGCGACCAGGGCATGGGCATGATCTTCCGGATCCGGCTCGAAACGGTGTGGCTCGAACCGGACTTCGCGCCGGCCGTGGACTCCCTGCTCCCCGAGGACGACGCCGACCGGGCGCTCAGCCGGCTCACCAGGGCCGCCGCCGGGAGCTACCTCACCGACGACCACAAGACCCCGATGGCCTTCGTGCACGCCCTCACCACCCCCGCCGCGGTCCGCCTCGTGCTGCCGAGCCTGCCCGCCGAACTCCACTGGCCCAGCGTCGTTGCCGCGGTCCGCTTCTCGGCGGCCATCCGCAGCGCCTACGGCACGGGACGGCGCGAGCACCACCCCGAGGAGCCGGTCCAGGACTACGTCACGCTCGCCGAACGCGCTCTGGCGACCGAGGACCCGCACGCCATCAAGTACGTGGAGGCATGCCGCCGGGAGGACCGGCTGAGCCCCGATCCGTCGTACGCGATCGCCGCGACCGACTGGGTCCGGCGCTGCGAGACCGGATCCTTCTGACCGTGAGCGGGGCGCACCCCGCACGACGCGGTCCTGGTGGCAGGACGCGGTGATCTACCACGTCTACCCGCGGAGTTTCCTCGACACCGACGGCGACGGCGTGGGCGATCTGCGCGGTATCGGCCACCGGATTCCCTATCTCGCCCGGCTCGGCGTCGACGCTCTGTGGCTGTCGCCGTTTTTCTCCTCCCCCATGGAGGATTTCGGCTACGACATCCGGGATCACACCGCGGTAGATTCCCTCTTCGGCGAGATGGCGGACTTCGACGCGCTTCCCGACACCGCCCATGGCCACGGATTGCGGGTGCTGATCGGCTACGTGCCCAATCACACCGCCGCCGCACACCCTTGGTTCCAGGAATCGAGGTCCGGGCCGGACAGTCACCGGCGCGACTGGTATGTATGGCGCGACCCCGTACCCGGTGGTGGGCCTGCCCAACAACTGGATCACCCTGTTCGGCGAATCCGCCTGGACATGGGACGCCGGCAGCGGTCAGTACTATCTGCACTCCTTTCTTTCCACCATGCCGGATCTGAATTGGCGCAACCCGGCCGTCAAGGACGCCATGTTCGATGTGGCGCATTTCTGGCTCGACCGTGGCGTCGACGGATTCCGGGTGGACTGCGCCCCACTCCCCGCCAAGGACCCCGCCCTGCGGGACAATCCTCGACGAAATGCACCTCCCCCTCAACTTCGGCCTGCTCCGGTCTCCTTGGCAGGCCCGCGCCACCGCGGATCTCGTCCGCGACGTCCTCCGCGCGCTCCCTGACGAGGCGGTGCCGACCTGGGTCATGGGCAGCCATGACGACCCGAGGGTCGCCTCCCGGGTCGGCCGGGCCCAGGCGCCCAACGCGATGATGCTGCTGATCACCCTCAACTTGACGGATCACCCGGTCCCCGTCGACCAGCTTCTCGCCGGCCGATACGGAGGACGGTCCCTGTCGACGCTCGCCACGAAGGCCACGCGCGGCGCCCGCCCTGTTCTGGCCCCGCACGAGGGGGTGATCTGGACGCCGAAGTAAACACCGGCAGCCGACGGGGACGGAGCCTGTCCGGACTTCAGCGGGCGGGGGAGGGAGAATGCCCGCCATGAAGCGAAACGCCCCCTCGGCAGAACCGGCACCGGTCTGGGATGCGGCTGCCGTACGGGCCCGGCTCGACGAACTGGCGCGGCGGGACCCGGAAGGCAAGCGCTTCGGCTCCGAGGAACACCGCTACCGGCTCACCCCGCCCCTGCCGGAGGCGGCAGTCCGCGCCTTCGAGGAGCGGTACGCCATCCGGCTGCCCGACTCCTACCGCACGTTCCTCACCCGGATCGGTGGCTCCGGAGCCGGCCCCCACTACGGACTGCTGCCGCTCGACGCCCCCCTCCCCGTCGACAGTGACGACGCCGTCGACGATCTGCGGGAACAGGACCGGCGTCCGGGCTTTCTGGCGGCGCCCTTCCCGCTCTCCGCGGAGTGGCGGGGCAATCCGGCCGAGCGGTTCGACGAGGAGGCGGAGCGCGCGCGGGTGGCGGGGTCGCTGGTCATCGCGGAGGCGGGGTGCGGGGAGTTCGTCCGGCTCGTCGTCACCGGGCCGTCCGCCGGTCAGATCTGGTTCGACGACATGACCTGGGACCATCTCCGGCCCGGCCCCGGCTTCCGGGACTGGTATCTGTCCTGGCTGCTGCGCTGAGCCGACACCGCCCCGGCGCCTTCCGCGGCCCGCTAGGGCCTGTCTTCAAAGTCCCGCCTGCCTCGCGACGCCTGGCACGCACTCCCCCACGCCTGAACGGCGCGGGGGGACCCCCATGCCGCGTTGTCGGGATCATCCCGGTACACCCAGTACCGGGACGACCCTCCGCCTTGCGATCGCGCTCGGCATCCAGTGGCTCTTTCGAGGAGCCGAGACGAAGCGAGCGCAGCGAGTGAAGTGCACCAGACGCCGCGAGGCCCGCCCTACGGGCGAACGACGGGACTTTGAAGACAGGCCCTAGGGGGTGTCCGCAAAGTCATGGGAGCCAGAGTTGTAGGCAGGCGAGGGTGACCATGGCCTGGTAGTGGGTGGCTCGTTTGTCGTAGCGGGTG